>NZ_JAXBLX010000054.1:0-30282 GCF_037027555.1 Halalkalibacter kiskunsagensis
GCTCCACTCGCCGTGCGCCTTCCTGCGAAGATCGCTCAAAAGGCTTAAAACATAACGTCGGCTCCGCTCATTGCTTCGAGTTCAAACAAAAAGGTAAAAAGCGACCTTTTTGTTTGAACTCTTAAGTTAAAGTGATTGCAGAAATTCGTTTTTCGTGATAAGTTAAATTATCGAAATGTTACGTTTTTTCACATAGTAATGATGTTTATGATCTTATCATAAAATAGTATGAGGTTAGCAAGCTTATTACATACAAGTTATATGTTTTTGAAAAAGGAGTTTATGTATTATGCCTATTAAAATCCCGGACCATTTACCTGCAAAAGAAATTCTTAATGCAGAAAATATATTTGTGATGAATGAGAGTCGAGCATATTCTCAGGATATTAGACCTTTGAAAATTGTAATATTAAACTTAATGCCGATAAAAGAGACAACAGAAACTCAGCTGTTACGTTTATTAGGGAATAGCCCATTACAAGTGGAAGTGTCATTAATGTATCCGAATACACATGTATCTAAAAATACTTCTCATGAACATTTACATGCGTTCTATAAAACGTTTGATGAAATAAAGTCCATGAAGTTTGACGGAATGATTATTACTGGAGCACCTATTGAAATGCTTGAATTTGAACAGGTGAATTATTGGAAAGAACTTCAAGAAATTATGAATTGGAGTGTTCACAACGTTACATCAACTTTGCATATTTGTTGGGGAGCTCAGGCTGGGCTGTATCATCATTATGGAATTAATAAGCACCCGTTAGAAGGAAAGAAGTTTGGTGTGTTCTCACATACAATTGAAAAGCAAAATGTGAAATTACTTCGTGGATTTGATGATGAGTTTTTAGCCCCGCACTCTCGCCATACTGATGTTTGTAAGGAAGAGATTGAACAAGTAAATGATCTTGAGATTTTAAGTATGTCTGATAAAGCAGGAGTATACATTGTTGCTTCAAGGAATGGCAAACAAATATTTGTTACAGGACACTCTGAGTACGATGTTTGTACATTGCAAGAGGAATATAAGAGGGATCTTGAAAAGGGACTAAATGTTGAACTCCCTCATAATTATTTTCCTCAGGATAATCACAACATTCCCCCTCGACTACGATGGCGAGCTCATTCAAATTTGTTGTTTTCCAATTGGTTAAACTATTATGTTTACCAAGAAACTCCTTATGATTTAGGAACGTAAACGTGAAATATAGTGGACAAATAGCAGGTCGTAATTAGACCTGCTAAAATCGTTGCCTATTAATTTCTTTTTGTAACAAATTTTCTTCTATTAGCCATTCAATAAAATAATCGACATAGGTAGGGTCCCACTGAATTCCTTTCCCATCGACCAAAATCAACATGGCTAGCATCCAGAATAGCAGCAAGTGTTGTAAAAAAGCTTTCGTGCATTCTGTTACTTTTTGTTTCACGTTCTTCAAGACCGCGCACCAAAAAAAATATGTATTACCTGTGAAAATTCATCAGAATAAATCGTCAGCCTCAATGTTAAACGAACCTTTTTCCACAATTGATCTAGCCGATCGCAATCGGTTTAGTGGGCGCATAACAATCGCACACAATAACCAGCACTATACATTGATCAGCAAATTCCGACTGGAAGAACTGATATTGACCACGTCTAATACTGTTTGATAGCCCCTTTGAATGAGACGAACTTGAATAGCTAACTGAATAGAATTAAGGGAAAGACGCCAATAATAGCGGGCTTAACAATAATTTCTTTTTCATATATCGTTTAAAATGGTTGATATATTAGATAGGTATGCAACTCACTTATTCATAAAAGCTATGATATAATGAGATTGTTGCCTACGGATAGTCTGATTGGATGTAAGGCATCTTGAATAAGTAGATGTCTTTTTTAATGGAGGTGGAACGATGGACCCTTTAGATGTCATGATGAACAAGGATAAGGTCATTCCTTATTTTCAACCAATATTTAGTGCAGATAAACAGCTCGTTGTTGGCTATGAAGTGCTTGCACGAATGCAGACCAACGATGGGATAATAAGTCTTGGATCGTTTTTTCAAGATAAAAGCATTCCGGATGAATACAGATTAGAGTTAGACGATCATATTCAAAAACTTGCACTCGATGCATATATGGAAACCGATCAATCTACTATTCTTTTTTTAAACTATGATGCTTCTCTCTTACTTAAGGACAATGGTGATACGTTCCTACAAAGGCTTGAGTCTTATAAAAACAGAGGTCTTAATATTGAGCAAATCGTTTTGGAATTAAAAGAGGACGATGTTGCAGAACATTTTTATGATAACAAACACTTTTTCTATTATATTTTGAGCTTTGGTTTCCGAGTTGCACTTGATGACGTTGGGCATAACGGTAGTAACCTCGATCTTGTTGCCATGTTAAAGCCTAACATCATAAAAGTTGATGTTAAATTCATGGAAGATGAAGAGCTCCCGCATTTATTCTCAGAAGTCCATCAACCTTTATCGATGCTTTCGAGAAAAATAGGTGCTACGCTGCTGTTTGAAGGTGTTTCGAATTTCAATCAGTTAAATTATGCGTGGAGAAATGGTGGCAGATATTATCAAGGGTTTTATTTACAGTCACCTGCTAAAACTTTTGTCGATTCGCAATGTTGCAAAGAAAAAATGCAAAAAGAGTTTCAACATTTTATCAATTTTGAGCGTAAGAAGATGGAATCGCAGTTTACATTATCAAATGAATTGACCCTCCAGCTGAAGCAGACATTAAAAACGATTAAACCAGAAGATACATATGATGAACTTATTTTAAAAGTTGCCCAAGACTGCGATAAGTATGCTTTCCGGATATATGTTTGTGATGAAGAAGGGTTTCAGCAATCATCCAATGCAGAGAAAAATACAGAAAAGAAATGGATACTAATTGAAGAAGGTCGATTTAAGAACTGGAGCTGGCGTCCTTACTTTCTAGAAAACATTGTCCGTATGAACATTGAAAAAAGAGGGTTCTTATCTGACCTATATACAGATATTGAACGAGATGAACGTATTCGAACGTATTCATATCCAATTTCAGATCACTTATTTTTATTTCTCGATATTCCATATGATTACCTATTTGAACAAGAAGGGTTGCTATAAGTAGGAGCAGCCGATCTCACCCATTATTAAACACACGATTTAATAAAAAAGGTCTGGTCTTAATGGAGCCATAGCAGATAACTGCTATACTTCAAAAAGTCCAGACCTTCCTTATGACAACTGTAACGGCAATTCAAATTAAATAGAAAAGATATGAAAGCAGGCATGTATGGTCAATAATTCTGTCTATCGTTTAATGGCTTATTTATTTTTTACACATTCAACAATTACAATCATAAATGGATATTTTCCTGTCTTCTTTAAGTCTCAAGGACTTACGGGGTCTCAAGTTGGTTTGTTAATGGCAATTGGTCCAAGTGCAACCATTATTGCTCAGCCAATGTGGGGGTATTTAAGTGACAAATACAAAACTATAAAAAAAATGATTATACTAGCTCTTGTGGGAGTATGTTTAACCGCGACAACCTTTATGTTTGTCAACTCATACATAGGCTACCTCGTCATGATGTTTATTTTGTTCTTTTTTGTGTCACCTACGACGGCTTTAGGTGATTCACTCGTACAAAAAACGTCTATCCAACAGAATGTGAGTTTTGGACGAATTCGATTATGGGGTTCATTAGGCTTTGCTATCACTTCGCTTGTTGTTGGCTATGTGTTAACATGGATTGGTGTAGAGCATATATTGTACCCTCTGCTTCTAATGGCAGTTATAGGTTTAGTAATGGCCTTTTCGATTAAAGATGTACCAGGTACAAATAAACCTGTAACGGTGTTAGATGCGTTGAAATTAACAACCAATTCATCGCTAATGCTGTTTCTATTATTTGTCATCTTTATTTCTGTATCACATCGGACAAATGATATTTATCTAGGGTTGTATGTCGTTGAGTTAGGTGGACCAGAAGCAATGATTGGTTGGGCATGGTTTATTGGAGTCGCAGCTGAAGCGCTAGTGTTCGCGACGACTGCTTACTGGTATAAAAAGTGGTCACCACTTTCGTTTGTCATTTTTGCAGGTGTTCTTTATGTATTTCGTTGGATGTTGATGGGCTTTGCTTGGAGCCCGTGGTTCATCTTACCAATACAGATCTCACATGGACTAACATTTGGAGTGTTTTATATTGCTGCCTTTCAAATTGTTAACAAGTTAACACCTGAACATCTGCAAGCAACAGGTCATGTTCTATTTATCACAGTCATTTTTGGGGTTGCTGGAATAATCGGTTCACTTTTAGGTGGTTATATTATTGAGCTAACTTCAATCGCAACTCTTTATTTCCTCATTAGTGGGAGTGCACTTTTGGGTACAGTAGGATTACTCTTTTTTCAAAAAAACAGACCAGAAATGTAAGGGGGCTTTGCTAGAAACTCAGTCAAATAATTATGTAAAGGAAGTGTAAAAATGGAAATTATTTTAACGGAACGCGTGAAAGATTACTTCGCCAATCTAAAGATAGCGCCAAAAGCAATTCGGGTCAGAGCCTACGACACATTTGAATGAAGTACGATGGTGGCGTATGACCTCGCTCTGGATGAGCCGAGGCAAGAAGATTCACAAGTATGTATAGACAACTTTCATTTTCTGTATAACGAGAAAGCCAGTGAAGAAATTGGTTCCTTTGTTAAGATCGATTTTGTTCCTTCACAAGGACTAAAAATGATAAATGCGAACCAAACACTTGCTTATGCACTACAATTAAAAACACTTTGAACTACATAGAAAAAAAGATCTGACTCAAGCGACCTTATACGAAATGATTTTTGTTTTATATCATTCGTACTATAGGAATTGTGGGTCAGACCATTTCGTTTCGTAATTTTTCTTCTTGTTCAATTATTTTTTGATAAAGAGACTACTTACTTGTTTCACAAGTGGAGACACTTGGTTAACTGTCTTCACTACTTGGTCAACGGTGTTCACCGTTTTGCTTACATCAAAACTACCACTTTCATTCATGAATGCTTGTTTTAAAAATGCTACCTTACTTGGTTTATACCCAATTGGTTGATTTCCCATCCCCATGTGTTGTTTTTGGAAAAAAGGATTGTGATACATTTGTTGAGATGGGGATTGAGGTTGCTGCTGCATGAATCCATTCATCTGCATAGGCTGATGAGAATATGGATAGTGTTGAAAGTGTTGTTGGTTGTAGAACTGGCGAGACTGAGCCATCATTTGACGATTGCGATTTTGATTAGGTTGAAACATTCCTTATTAACCTCCTTAATCAATTGGAATTTGCTTGCGGTTATTTGGAATTGAAATTCTGAGTAAGCCATTTTTATAAGTTGCTTTTACACCGTGTTCTTGGATTATAAAAGGAACAGGGATTACTCGTTGTCTAACTTGGGTACGATTGTGGCGCTCGTGTATTCCTTGGTTATCATCTTTATATTCAGACCGTTCATCTTGCGTAACTTGTATACGTATGGATTGCCGTAAAATATCAAGATTTATTTGATTTTTATCAATTCCAGGAAGTTCAGCTTCAATGATTAACGCGTCTTGTTCTTCAAAGACATGAACAGGTATTGGAGGAAGAAATAAAGGGTTCTCTTGTATTTGTTCATATGTTTGTTGGAAAAAACTATCTATCGATTTTAAAATGTCTTGGTAGCCTTGAGGGATCTTTTTTGACCAAGGTTGATGATCTGACATTTGTTTGTCACCCCTTTTTCAATCAATTATTAGTATATATGTATGAATGGAAAATCTTTATGGTGCACAACGAACACACAAATATTGAGGAGGAATACAATTGGCGGAAGGAGCTATCGATTCTCATTGTGACGCATTATTGAAGCTGTGGGCACATCCACAACGTGACTATAGCAATTCACCCAATATTGAAGTGAATTTAGAAAGAGTAATTGCTGGAAATATTAAAGTACAGCTATTTGCCATTTTTATAGAACCATTTATTAAACAAGACCAAAAATTTCAAGTGGTCCTAGAACAAATTGAGATTTTTCATGAAAAAGTCCTTAGTTCAAGTCCGAAGTTTCATCATATTAAAAAGTGGTCGGACCTAAACGAACTTAAAGACGGCGAAATTGGAGCGGTTCTAACTCTAGAAGGGGTAGATGCGATTGGTGATGATCTTACGAAACTGTCGGTCTTACATCAGTTAGGTGTTCTTTCGGTTGGATTAACTTGGAATCAAGCGAATCTGTGTGCAGACGGTGTAGGTGAGCCACGTGGGGCAGGGTTGACAACGTTAGGAAAGGACATCGTACGTTTAAATAATAGAAACCGCATTCTTACTGACGTTTCGCATCTTAGTGTTAATGGATTTTGGGATGTAATGGAATTGGCGAATTACCCAATTGCTTCACATTCTAATGCGCGTCACCTTTGCGACCATCCGAGAAACTTATACGATGATCAAATTCAAGCGTTAGTGAATAAAAATGGTTATATAGGCCTTGTGTTTTGTCCTGATTTTTTAACAAGCAAAGCCCAAGCAACAATCAAAGATATTCTTAATCATCTTGATTATATGTGCAGTCTTGGAGCTGAACACCATATAGGATTTGGCTCGGATTTCGATGGGATATCAAAGCATGTGGTTCGACTACGTCATAGTGGTGAGTATCCTTATTTAGTAGAAGAATTAGAAAAACAATATTCAGCTACTCAAGTAAAAAGGTTTTTAAGAGGAAATTTCGAGATGTTAGTAAGTCAGCTAACATGAATTTCTAGTACATTTCTAGTATAATAGTCAGAAGTGAAATGAGGTGAAAAAATGAAGATTACAGATCGCGCAAAAACGTTTCTTGAAGAAATGATGACAGAACATGGCTTAAATACAGTTCGTGTTGTGTTTGCAGGCATGGGTTGAGGTGGTCCCAAATTAGGGCTAGCTCTGGATGAGCCAGCGGAATCTGATCAACAAGAAACGATAAATGGGATAAATGTGGCGATAGAAAAAGACGTCGTTGCGCAAATTGTTAATCTGACACTTGATTATCAAGAGTCAGAAAATGGAGCAGGTCTTGTTATGCTTGGTGCAGGGGAGGACTGTTGCTAAAAAGATGAGGGTGGCTCATTGAGTTACCCTCATCTTTTTGTAGGTGTATCTTAAGTAGTCAACTGTTGCTTACTTAAGTGCAAATGGCTCTAAATGTGTTTTTACATAGTTTTTTAAAATACGAGGGAGTTGCCGTAAGGATTCCTATTATATCAAGCGAGGGAGCACTCGTCTCTTTCATAAGTTCTCATAATTTATACTTGCATCACGTATTGCAATAGGAAAGAGGACTTATCTTCAATGAATTTAGAATTTTTTTGTGTTACAATAACCAAAGGTTTTCGAGATAAGAAAGGGGTTTTGATCAAATGATAAAGAAATTATTTATGGGTATTGGTGTATGTACGCTCGCTTTTGGACTAGCAGCTTGTGGTGGAGATGACACAGACACAACTGAGGAAGAGGGAGCTGCACCTGAAGAATCAGAAACGGCGGAACAAGATTTAGGATCTGCTATTGATACAGAAAGTATCCCGGATGTCATTGCAACTGTAAATGGTGAAGACATAAATAAAGAAGTTTATGTTGGCAACCTTGAGCAAGGTGCTATGCAGCTTACAATGCAAGGGATCGATATAGAGAGTGAAGAAGGGTTAGCTGAATTAGAACTAATGAAAGATCAATTACTTGACCGTATTATCAATTCGACTTTAATTAGTCAAGCTGCTAATGAAGAAGGCGTTGAAGCTTCTGAGGAAGAAATTGATACGGGGATTGAGGAATTAATTGCTCAAATAGGTCTTGAATCACAAGAGCAGCTTCAAGAATTATTAGATGAGCAAGGAGTATCTACGGACGAGCTTCGAGCAGATGTTGCAGAAACTGTTAAGAGTGAAAAGTATCTTGACCAAAACATCTCAGTAGATGATATATCTGAAGAAGATCTCCAAGCGGCTTATGATGAGCTTGTGGCAATGGTAGAAGCAGAAGGAGAAGAGACTACAGAAATTCCTTCATTTGAAGAATATAAAGATCAATTAGAAAATCAAATGCTGATGGAGCAAGAACAACAGCAAGTCGGTCAACTAATCGAGACTCTACGAGCTGATAGTGAAATCACAATCCATATTTAAGCAAATAAATAAAAGAGATGACTGCGTGTAGATTGAATTTGATTCTTCACGTGGTCATCTTTTTTTGAAATTCTATCTGTAAGGGAGAAAGAGTATTTCTTTATCTAAGTTATTAGGTGCTACGTTTGTATACAGATCATAAGGTGAGAAGCTTCTCTCACCTTATATAACCTGTTTTCCCAATAGCAGGCGAGAAGTGGGAATGGCGGTATTAGTTTATCGTTTCATCAGTTTATTCGTTACTCTTAGATAAAGATTTAACTAATTCTTCTTTTTGCTGCTCTGAGATTAATCCAATTTTCTTAAAAAGGTGAGCATAATACAACGTTCTCTTTGTTATACTCAACTGAATCCTCTCCTTTTCTTTTCTATATAATATGCAGTATTTAAAAAATGTTGCCAAAGAGAAACATTTTTTAGAATGAGCATGGACTTTTGTGAAATGGTCTTTGATAGACAACAGATTGCATAAATTGATATGATAGTAATCAAGGATGCTTGGTCGATATATAGGGAGTGACGTTTAGTGAATATACAAATAACGAAACCTGCTTTACAGTGGTTTAAAGATGAGTTAGATATAAAAGGAGAGGGAGAATTTATTCGTTTTTTCGCTAGGTACGGTGGTTGTGGATCCATTCAGAGTGGATTTTCATTAGGGATTAGCCAAGAAAAGCCCTCTATTATTGGAACAAAAGAAGAGATAGACGGTATTATCTTTTTTATTGAAGAAGATGACCTTTGGTATTTCAAAGGTCATGACTTAAAAGTGAAGTACAGTCGAAAGCATGATGAGATTGAATTTGTCTATGAGGAAAAAAATTAAAAGGGCTCCACCTCGGAGTCCTTTTCCTTATTTATAAGATTTTTTTCTACTCTTCTCTGTGAATCGAAGGTGTGTCCCAAACAATTTGTGAATACGAACAAACAATTCCACGATAGAGATCCTCAATAGGCTGCTAGAAGAACAAAACAACAAATAAACAACTAACCTCAGTAACAATCCAATTGTTACTGAGGTTCTTCGAGCTACTACGTTTTATGCTACAGAAAAAGGGCATCAACACTTTTACAAAAAAGTCTAAAGAATATAAACTTGATCGAAAAAAGTCAGAAGAAATGAATTCATTGAGGCAAATTGGAGAAATTAAGCAGACAAGCTATTTACCCCAAAATGAAAAGAAAGAGGATGACAATCAAATACGTAAGATCAATTATTGGTAACTTTACGAGAAGAGCATTCTATGAGAAAGGAACACCATAGAATGCTCTTCCAATTAAAAACTAGTGAGCATTGAGTAGTACCCGATATCAACGAAGTAGAAATTGAAATCATACAATATGGTAAATATCTAAAATAATGTGTAAAAATATCTAAAAAATTGTGATATTCTCTTACTGTTGTGAACCTTTTCTGATATAATATAAGAAATGGAAATAATCTGATTATTTAGGGGGTGGCGCAGTGAAAACGGTAATTGAGAAGGCGGGCATTTGGATGATGATTGCGTCACTTGGGTTTGTAATAAGTTCACTTATAGTTATTCTATCCGTCCATTATTGGGCACATACAGAAGCGGGAAAAGTACCTCCGAAAACAGCAGTTCTACTACATGCTGTTCATAATAACCTTGTTACTCCAGATATGAAAAGACCTAAATTCTTTTCAAATAGTAGTACGCCGAGGTTTACGAATGAAATAATTGAGATCCCTGTAGCTGATGGAACAAGTATTGAAGGGAAAATGTACCGTCCAATTGGTAAGGGTCCATATCCAATCATCCTTTACTACCATGGTGGGGCATTCATGGAAGGGTATGGAAGTATTCATACACACGACAATATTGTTCGTTCATTAGCTGCTAGAACAAATAGTATTGTCATTGCTGTTGGATATCGAGTTGCGCCAAAGTATCCTTTTCCAGCCGCAATAGAAGATAGTTACGACGCGCTTCTTTGGGCATATGAACAGGCTGATGAATTAGGTGGAGATAGTGAAAATATCGCTGTTGCTGGAGATAGTGCAGGTGGTAATATTGCAACGGTTGTAAGCTTAATGGCAAGGGATCGAAAAGGTCCAGATATCAAAGCTCAGGCACTCCTCTATCCACTTACAACATTTCAAGATATTGAATTTGATTCAAGAATGAAATATGATAGCGGTTATTATTTGTTGTCTCGCGGTGTAATGATGCGTGCACGAGATACTTATACGCCAGATGAGGCTTTATGGCTTCATGAATATACGTCGCCACTTGAAGCCGATAATCTGTATAAATTACCTCCTGCAATTGTGATTACAGCTGAATTTGATCCATTAAGAGATGAGGGAGAAGCGTATGCCAGACGGTTGGCTGAACATGGAGTTCCAGTTGAGACCATACGTTATAATGGGGTGATGCATGGATTTATTTCATTTTATGAAGTCATGTATCGTGGAAATCACGGTCTTGCTCAATCAGCTAGATTTCTTCGTGCATCGTTTGATGAGGAACCATCTTATCAACCGTATAACTTACAAGTTTACAATGGTACAACAACTAGATCCATGCAAATACGCGATCAAGCAGAGGCTTATGCCATTGGAAGTTTTCTTTTAGGAAAGCAAGCTATATCAATATTTGAGAATAATTAAATAGGAGCCAATGAAAGGCTCCTATTGTTGTTGTGCTCTTTTCACAAACATTCTTTCTTCTTCAATGAGACCACATGTTGCGCATTGAACTCGTCTTTCCGGTCCACGATAAGGCATATGGAGAGGCCCTGCGTTGTTGTTTTCAAATTGCTCAATAATATCTCCACTTTTTGCATCCATTTTTACTGGAGTGACAACTTGCTGAATTAAATTAAACCGAGAACGATTCGTTTTACAATTTGGACATAAGTATGGATCCGCCATATACTATCCCTCCTCATTTTATTATTCCCAACAATTGAAACTTCTTGCAAAATAATTATCTTCTATAATTTAGATTTTGATAAGTAAAGTGGAGAAAGTGGGTACAAGCTAAGCGTAAAAAAGTTATGTCAATGGCAGTAAGGGTGGTTCCTTTGATTGAATGGTATAATCCAAATAAATGGCTAGATAATCCAATAATTTTTAAATGGATTTTTATAATCGTTTGGATGCTTGCAGCACTTGTAAACGGTATTTTACTAACAAATTACTTTATCTATCCGCTCTATATTTTGACTGTTATTTTTTTGGGGATTGGTTACTTTGACAAACCTAAATGGCTGTTAGTTCTTTTGGCAACAGGAGTTGTATTGACTCGTATATTTTTAAGTCCAGAGCCATCTACTTCCCTTGAATTGTTCTTCCTTCACTGGTTTACCTATGTCATCATTTTGTTCATTTCTGTGTCTTTAATGAGGAGTTATCAAGATACGAAAAGAAACCAAATAGAGTTAAATATCGCTCTTTCTAAATCTCTAAACTCGAGAGATTCCTATACCGCGCATCATTCACAAAATGTAGCGTATTATGCAATGAAAATAGCAAAGGAAATGAAAATTTGTCGATCGAAAAGAGAAGCTCTTTATTTAGGAGGACTGCTTCATGACATTGGAAAAATAGGAATTCCTGAAAGTGTGTTAACAAAACCAGAGAAATTAAGCACGGAAGAATTTGAAGTCATAAAGCTACATCCAGTAATTGGGTATGATATGATCAAACATATCGTTAGTTTTAAGGAAAATGGTGTGCTAGATATGACGCTGTATCATCATGAAAGGTATGATGGGAAAGGGTATCCGAAAGGGTTAAAAGGAGAGGATATTCCACTTGTAGCTCGAGTCATTACGGTAGCTGATGCATTTGATGCAATGACATCAAAACGAATTTATCGTAACGAATTAGATTGGAAGACAATTGTAAATGAGCTTGAACAAAATAAAGGAAAGCAATTTGATCCGGCAATTATTGATGTCTTTTTAAAGATATTACAAAGAGAAGGAAAGAAAATTGTAGAAAACTGTAAGGCGTACAAAGTTTGATCATGTCATTCATGTTTAAATAATTACTACATGCATTAATCTATCTATTTAAGTAATATGCTCAGAAAAGACTGTGTGTGGAAATTATTTCCAATTGTTTTTCTAAGTATTTGTTATAGGAAGCTCTGAAAGTAGCACTCCGAGCTTCCACCTAGAGATCAATTTTTTTTGAACAAACACTATAAATATAAAAACATCTCGTGATAAGAAGCTGGATACGCTTGCTTGAATCCGAGTTTAGTCCAAAAATCAAATGAGTTTTGTCGAGCGCTTATCCTTATCTTGTTAAAAGGTGAGGGGTGTAACTCTTCGATGAGGATAGTTATTGCTTTTGTGCCAATACCTTGGCTTTTTTGTTTAACTGAAAACCAGCAAATATAAATGGTTGGTATGTCTTTGTTTGTAAGTTTGTCATATTCGTCATAATCAAATTGTAGCTCTAGTTCTATAAGGTCATTTTCACACGTGTACAAGATAGTGTCTTCTGTGTTACGAAATAATCTTGTCGTTAATTGCGCTTCTACAGGTACATTAAATAAATCAGAGTAGCGAGCAGCGATACGGTTAAAAAGATTGTGATCACAGTAACCATTCATGTCATTCGTTGTTGTTGGACCTAGGTTAGTATCGTGCTTCATTCTAATCACCTCAGTCAATCTTATGTGAGGCAATTTATTTATAGAATCACTGTGATGTTTAATTTTTTTCAATGTTGACAACGGCAAAGCCATGAAGTAACTCTGTGATATGTTTTTCCTCGCTTTAATACCAAGTCAACAATTAAATAACGGAGATAAAATGAAGCTATAACAACAGCTTCATTTTCTTCATTAACAAACGGGGGGGAATGAAGAAGGATTTGTCGTGTCGTTAGCAGTTCCTTATACGTTAACGAGAAGTATTGCTGAAGAAAAGATTGGATTTTGTAATTGAGGATTTAAATTATTTAATGTGATTTCAAAATGAATTGTGAAATTCGACAAATTTAGGGCAGAATTTATATTAGTGATAATGTATAGAGATAGTAACAGATGGAAGGTGATTCTTTGAAAGCAACCCCCAAACATTTTGAAATCGAACAACACATTAAAGAGTTAAATCAAATGATGAGTGAACAGTGGCAAAATTTTGTTTTCTCAGGAGAATGGTGGATTTTATTGACTTTATCAATAGTGCCATGGTTTATATGGTGGAAAATTGTAGATAAAAAAAGAATTACAGAAATATTACTATTTGGCTTTTTTGTGATAATAATTGCAACATTTCTAGATGTGGTTGGATGGAATAACTCAGGGTGGTTTTATCCCAATACATTACTAGCCTTATGTACACCATTATTTCCAATAGATTATACATTACTTCCAATTTTATATATGTTGCTTTTTCAATATTTCTCTAAATGGAAGTCGTTTGTAGTAGCTGCTTTTTTAATGTCTGCTGTTTTTTCTTTTATTTTAGAACCCTTGAGTGAATGGATGAATATTTATAAAGAACTAAAATGGGAGAATATATACTCCTTTCCAATCTATATTATAATTGGACTTGTAGTAAAATGGTTTGTTGAAAAAATTATGAGAATTCAAAAAAACGTTTCTTAATGATTACACACCCTTATGAAACGCAAAGAGACTTTCTTAGATTTGGCTTAAACGATATAATTAAGTAACCAATCCAGAACCTTCCAATATGATTAAGGAAGGTTATTTGGCATGAGCATTTTTAGTATATCATTTTATTTAAAAGATTTTTATTGAAAAATATTGACTTCTATTAGCTGGTTTACTGAAACAGCAACAATAAATTTCAAGCTTGAGGATAGTCGATTCTTTAAGCTTTTTTCTGTGCTAATTGCCATGCTGTATGAAGTTTGAAGTCTGAAGTCTGGCTTTTTGATCAGACCTCTTTATTTGTGAGAGAGATTAGTACTTGCAAAGATAGCAAAATGAATTAAGTGAATTACAACATGTAAGGAATTGACCAAAATGGTTAAAGTTCAAAACGATGTAGAAAATTTATTAAGCGAGGTAATGTTTATTAGATAGATATAGCCACGTCCTGCCGAGTATGCAACAAGACGTAGCTAATAAGTTAGACAAGCTACTTCAATCAATGTAACCGATGTGTGACCGCTTGTTTGTTCAAGCAGCCGAAACGCCTGTTTCACGAAGCCTTTTCCTTAAAACGCCCAATTCCCATCACGGAAGATCGGCTCGCGTTTGCCATCCTCATACACGCCATCAATGTTCATATCTGCTGAACCAATCATGAAGTCCACATGTGTAAGGCTCGTGTTTAAGCCGTTTTTCTCGAGTTCTTCTTTGTCCATGTCTTTTCCGCCTTCAATGCAAAATGCGTAAGCAGAGCCGATGGCAAGGTGATTTGAGGCGTTTTCATCAAATAATGTGTTGTAGAAAAGGATATTCGTATCAGAGATAGGGGACTTGTGCGGGACAAGTGCTACTTCGCCAATAAAACGTGCACCTTCATCTGTATCTAATAAACGTTTTAATGTTTCGTATCCTTCTTCTGCTTTAAAATCGATTACTTTCCCGTCTTTAAAAGTAAGAGAGAAATTATTGATTAGTGTTCCACCATAATTTAAAGGCTTTGTACTCGAAACCGTTCCGTTGACACCTGTTTTCTTTGCTGAAGTAAATACTTCTTCTGTTGGCATGTTTGCAACGAATGCCACGCCGTCTTTGTTAATACTGCCACCGCTTACCCATAAATGAGTTTCTGGTAATTCAATAACTAAATCAGTACCTTCAGCTGTATAATGCAAGGCATGGTAATGCTTATCGTTTAAAGCATTCATTTTATCGTCAAGAATGGAAAGGTGCTCTTGCCATGCAGTAACTGGATCGGCTTGATTAATACGAGTAGCTGCGAAAATGGCATCCCATAGCTTTTCGACTGCTTTTTCTTCTGAGTCTTCAGGGAAAACCTTTTTAGCCCAGCCTTCAGAAGGAACGGCAACGATCGACCAGCTAATTTTATCAGACATAATATATGAACGGAATCCTTGCATCGCTTTTCCACTTGCTTTGTTTGCATTTGAAACACGTTCAGGATCAGCGTCCTTTAAAAGGTCTGGATTTGAACCAGTAATGCTTAAGAAGGCAGCTCCATTTTCAGCCATTTCTTCATATCCCTTTGCTACCCATTCAGGAAACTCATGAAATGCTTCATCAGGTGCAAGTTCATATTTTGTTTTTGTTAGTTCCTCGTCGCTCCATTCAACATGAACATTTTTTGCACCAGCCTCATATGCCTTTATGGCTACAGATCGCACAAACTCAGCTGCATTAATGGGTGTACGTACAACAAGTGTTTGCCCTTTTTGAATATTTACACCAACTTTAACAGCTAGTTCTGCGTACTTTTCTACGTTTTCTTGAAAAGTTGACATGAATTCACTCCTCATTTCTTATGTATAAATTAGGTAATCATCTTATTTTATCAAAAGAAGGGACAGTTTGAAAATAATTCCTCGCACAGTTAGGTTCAAATCAAAAAGTAGTATTGTCTAAATGATAAAGATAGCGGATTGAAAGGCTTTATGCTATTATAATGAGTGGATTTATTTTAAGAAAAGAGGTTCGCAAACTCCCTCTATAAAAAACTAAGGTAGTAACTGTACACTTATGAGTACAGTTTTCTTGTCGTTTTTAAAATGACAATATTTTAGTTCAATTACGGCTGAAATGAGGCCTAACCCCCTCCTCATATTGTTGCTTTACTAAAAGAATACTATGAGTTTGGGAAGAACGAATATACCCGTTTGGAGTTATCGAATGCTCTTTCTTCAATAGAAAGTTTACGTTGTTACGATGATGGACAGCGCACTTTTAAATAAAGGAGAAATGAGACATGAGAAATGAAAAGGCGGTAGTCGTATTTAGTGGTGGTCAGGATAGTACGACATGCCTGCTATGGGCGCTTGAACGATTTGAAGAAGTGGCAACGGTCACTTTCGATTATGGGCAACGCCATCATGATGAAATTGAATGTGCGCGTGAAATTGCAGTGGAATTAGGTGTGTCTTTCCACGTGCTAGATATGAAACTGATTAATCAGCTTTCGGCAAATGCGCTTACAAGAAGTGATATTGAAGTGAAAGCCGGTGAGAGTGGCGAATTACCTTCCACATTCGTACCTGGACGTAATCACCTGTTTTTATCGTTCGCCGCTGTGTATGCACAAACGATTGGAGCACGCCATATTATTACTGGTGTTTGTGAAACAGATTTCAGTGGGTATCCTGATTGTCGCGATAACTTTGTGAAATCATTAAATGTTACATTAAATTTAGCGATGGATGCCCAATATGTTATTCATACACCATTAATGTGGCTAAATAAAGCAGAGACCTGGAAATTAGCCGATCAACTTGAAGCTCTTGATTTTGTAAGAGAAAAAACGCTAACATGCTATCAAGGTGTTCGTGGTGATGGTTGCGGAGAATGTCCAGCTTGTGAATTGAGAAAACAAGGATTAGAAACCTACCTTGATGAGAAAAAGGGAGGTGCAAACTAATGATGCAACAGTTTTATCCACAAGTACAACACTCATATCGATATGAATTAAATAAAGATATGCACCTTGCAGCTGCTCATTTTATTCCAGATGACGCAGCAGGACAATGCAAGAACATGCACGGGCATACGTATTTTATTAATATTACGATTGCTGGAGATGCTCTTGATGAGTTAGGATTTCTTATTAATTTTAAACGTATTAAGGACATTGTTCATAAACGCTATGATCATTCTGTTTTAAATGATCATTCAGAATATCAAGACATATTCCCTACAACAGAAATAGTGGCTGAACAAATTTGGAAATCTATTCAAGCTGAGCTACAAACTCAAGGGAACAAACCGAATTGTTTACAAGTTGTTGTTCGAGAAACTCCTACAAGCTATGTTGTTTATCGACCAAAGCCGGAGGAGTTAGCATGAAGATTCCGGTAATGGAAGTGTTTGGACCTACCATTCAGGGAGAGGGAATGGTGATTGGACAAAAGACGATGTTTGTCCGTACAGGAGGGTGTGATTACTCCTGCTCATGGTGTGACTCTCGTTTCACTTGGGATGGGTCTGTACGAAGTAACCTGATAGAAGCTGCTGAAATCGTTGATCAATTAAAGCAAATTGGTGGAGAAACGTTCTCTCATGTTACCATTTCAGGAGGGAATCCTGCGATTCATAAAGGAATTGATCAGCTAATTGACTTATGTCATGAGGAAGGTTGGAAGGTTGCAGTTGAAACACAAGGGTCGATTTGGCAGAATTGGGTGAAGAAAATTGACGATATCACGATTTCACCTAAACCTCCTAGTTCAAAGATGGAAACAAATTTTGAACAGCTCGACCACTTTGTGGAGCAACTAGAAGATCGTCATGTTAGTTTAAAAGTTGTTGTATTTGATGACGATGACTTTACGTTCGCAGAAATGATTCATAGGAGATATCCATATGTACCGTTTTATTTGCAAATTGGAAATGAAGATATTAGCTCAACAGATGATAGGGAGCTACTATTAACATTGTTACAACGCTATGAGTGGTTGATTGAGAAAACAACGAATTCAATCGTTATGAATGATGCTAAAGTATTGCCGCAACTCCACACTCTCATTTGGGGGAACAAACGTGGTGTCTAAGGAAGGAGAAGGGAAGATGAGTGGAAGAAAGAAAGAAGAGTTAGAAGGAGTTACTTTACTTGGAAATCAAGGTACGCAATATGATTTCTCTTATAATCCTTCTGTATTAGAAGTATTTGAAAACAAACATCAAAATCGAGATTATTTCGTGAAATTTAACTGTCCAGAATTTACATCACTTTGTCCAATGACAAATCAACCAGATTTTGCAACGATATACATCAGCTATATCCCTGATGTGAAAATGGTTGAAAGCAAGGCATTAAAGCTATATTTATTTAGCTTTCGAAACCATGGAGATTTTCACGAGGACTGTATGAACATCATTTTGAATGATCTAATTGAATTGATGGACCCACGCTACATTGAAGTCTGGGGTAAATTCACCCCTCGTGGTGGCATTAGCATTGATCCATACACAAACTACGGGAAACCTGGAACAAAGTATGAAAAAATGGCAGAATACCGCATGATGAATCATGACTTGTATCCGGAGACGATTGATAATAGATAGTAGGGAAAATGGTTGGAAAGTGACCAGTGGGGTAACCACTGGAGAAGAATATAATAAAAGAAGTGACCAACTAAATACCGTGTGATAAGAGTGCCTTTTTAATTATAAAAGGTGCTCTTTTTTTATGTAGAAACCATTAAAATTTGGTTAGAATATTTTATGTCTGCTCGTATACAGATTTAGGTCAGTTTGAGTTGCAGCTCATACTGTCCTTTTTTGTATTGATATTAACGTTTATTTGGGCTTGTCATATGGGTTATTAGGTGGAAAAGAGAACTATATGCACATGTTTTTTTAGAGAGGTTTACCTTGTTAGTTACAAAATGTAGCTGGTGAGGTAACCTCCCTTATTGTTTTTTCTTAATCTAAACGTTCATAAGAAAATAAAACCTTGTAAAATCATCGGGATTGTATTATATTGTTTTGAAAAGGGAGTGGGAAAACTGGAAAACAACAAGAGAGCTCAACAATTAAAGAGTTTTTTCAAAGGTAGATTAAAAAGAAAATTAACATTAAAAGAGTTAAAGTATATTAGATGGTTAGCTAATATAGAAGAAAAAAGTAAAAAGAAGAATTGAAATTTATATTGATCTATTTACAAATAAAATGCTTCGATTCTTTTGTAGGAAGACCTCTTGCATCTAATTCTTCTTTTAATATGGAGATAAAAACTATTTCTAAATCCAACCTTATAGCTTCGTAATAAGCTTCTAACATGGCTTGATCGTCTAAGCGTTTAAACATATTATTAAAAACCTCTTTCTATAGTAAGTAAGAACTTTAAATTTTCAGACGCGAAATTAATTGTAACTTAGTTTGTCGGTTAAAAAAAGTGAAATTGTAAAAAAGTCTGATGAATTTTGTTACAAGTTGGTTACAGCTACTGAAAGGTTTTCATTAAAAAAAATATCATTTAAATAACAAAAAGCCCTCAACTACCATCATTGTGAGGGCTTAATACATGGTTATTGATTTGTTCTAGGAGCGTTTGTCTGTAGTGTGGTTAACCATGTTAATTAAATATTTTACAATAAATGTTATTTTTATTCATTGTGGTGGCTTATTAGATGAGTACAAACCCAAGTTATTAATCCGACACTCTTTGGTGAATAAAAATGTAATTTTTTTTAGTTTAGTAATGGCATTAAGAGAGATGTTCATACTTATTTCGAAAGTTACTTAATGTCAACAGTGGCCAAATATATTTGTAGCTGTGAAAATGAATATAAAACCCACCTGGAAGTGCTGCCCCTGTAGGATACTCTGTAGTCCAATGATTCTTAAGAATACTTTCAATTAAGTATGTGGTCCCTTTTTGAATAGCCTCTGTAGGTTTGTCGTAAGTAGCTATTAACGCATCTAAGGCCCACGCTGTTTGTGAAGGAGTACTTGCGTCTAATGGAATATATTTGTTACGAATATCACTATAACAAGACTCTCCCCAACCGCCATCATCATTTTGGATTGAAAGTAGCCAACGAACGCCCTTTTGGATGGTAGAGTGACTTGAATCCATTCCTATTGCCATTATCCCCGTGATTGCAGCCCACGTTCCATAAATGTAACAGATTCCCCAACGCCCATACCAAGAGCCATCTTTTTCTTGATTTTTTTGTAGCCATTGAGAAGCTTTTTCTAATTGAGGGTGAGGTAAGAAAAGATTAGCATCATTTCCTAAGTACTCTAAAGTTCTTCCTGTTAAATCTGTTGTCGATGGATCAATAAGAACACGCCCAGCAGCATCAAAAGGGAAATACTTCAACAGTTTTTTATCTGTATTTTTTTCAAACGCTGCCCACCCACCGTCAGTATTTTGCATCGATAAAACCCAGTTAAGTCCACGGTTCCAGCTACTTCTATATTGAGGATGGACTAAAACTGTTTGCTTTAAGGCGCGCAGGGAAGCTCTTGTATCATCGACATCGGGGATAAATGTGTTGATGTCTGAAAATCCCCAACCTCCTGGTAGTGTTTGAGGGTTATTAAAGGACCAATCGCCATAAAGCATATGCTGACGTAATAACAAGTAATTAGTTGATTGCTGTATCATTTCATCAGATTCAGGAACACCAGCCTTTTGAAGAGCATGAGTTAATAAAGCAGTATCCCATATGGTTGATGGTGAGTTTTCGATATGAAGAAAGTTGGTTGTTAGGCATACTTGATTTTTGATGCCAGTTATTGCGTTAGAAATGAGCGGATGATGTTTAGAGTAACCAAGGGCGAGAAAAGCGAAAACCATAAAAATAGTGGAGCTAACATAACTAAATAGCAACCCATCAGGCTCAATCCGTTCTATGATAAATCTTTCAGCTTTCTTTAGTGCAAAATCACGTAAACGCTGGGGGAATTCTAAAAGTTTCGTTATTTCTTCTTTTATAGTACTGGCAATATATCTTGCTTCGTCTGAATCAAATTCAACATCATTTGGAAACCGCTCTATAACCATATCTGATAAATCAGGTGTTCGGCTTGTTTTAAGATTGAAATTAAGGTTGGAAGAGATAAGCATAGCAGCAAAATGTACCCGAGAATAACCGACCAGGTCATAAAAGTTAATAGGAGCAGTATGAGGAAGAAGGATTAGTTCAATTGGAAGTTGTAGATGTTTAGGCCACGGTATTTGCCCTGTTAATGTGAGTATGATCTTTGTGAAATTGCTTGTGTTTGTAAGACCACCGTTGTTTATTATAAATGTTTTTGCCTTGTTCATGTTTTCTGATTGTTTATCGACATATCCTGAATATAATAATGCGTAATACGCTTCAACTGTTGCAGAAAGATTGCCTTCAATTTCATCATGAAATAATTTCCAAGCGCCGGTGTTTTCTTGTTTGTGAAGTAGCCTTTTTACGAGCTGCTGAATAAGCCATTCTTCTTTCTGATTTTCTAAAGACCTTAAAAGAATAATCGTAAAAGCATCCGTCATGGGACCACTTTCGAAACAGAAACGCCAGGATCCATCATTCGATTGCATCGTTCTTAACTTTTTTACCAAGTCATTGATGGATGTATTAATTTGGTGATTCAACATATATTCCCCCCTTTATTATACACAAAAAGATGTAATCTGAATTTTCGATTGTAAAATTGGAGAGTAAGACGTGAAAATTACTACGTACACTTATATGACTAAACATTGTAATTATTAATAGTTTTTCTAAATACCAAACATCCTGTCCGTATAGTAAATAATAAAAGAAGGGAAGGAGAACTTTCCTAATAATGGGTATACATAAAAAACAGTTAGCAATATATTTTTTTTATATGTCTAGCTTGATAGTTGTCAACTTATAAAGTATCTAAAGTATTGTATGTTAAATCCTGTTTATCAACTTTTAAAACCCCCGATCGTCGTTATAATCGAGGGAATATACATGTTCTATATTTGTTCATCGTGCAACCGTTTTAGTAGTTCAAAGTATTCTTTGTCTGAACCAATATCATAGCGATCCCCTAGTAATTCTTGACCGTAGCATGGTTTGTCTTTGAGCATGTCTTTCAGTGCATCGGTTAATTGAAGTTCGCCTCCACTACCTGGTTTCACTCGGTGGAGGTACGAAAAAATATCAGGATGCAATATATACCGTCCAGCAACAGCTAAATTAGATGGAGGAGATGATTGCGGTTTTTCAATAAGGTTTGTAATCTCATGCAAATGATCACTCACTTGTTTTCCATCTATAACCCCGTAATTTTTTAATAAATCCTCTTCTACCTTTTTCACACCAATGACATTTGAATTTACCATTTGATATACATTCATGAGTTTGCCTAAACTGGATTCATTCTCTATAAAAATATCATCAGGTAGAAGGACAGCGAAAGGTTCATTATTGACAAAAGGTTTTCCTAGCCGAATAGCATCACCAAGTCCTTTGGCAATCGGTTGGCGAACGAATTGAATATGAATATTAGGTACAGTAATTTTTTTTATTAAGTGTTGCTTATTGTTTTTCTCTAAAAAAGTTTCGAGTTCAAGTGACCGGTCAAAGTAATCCATGATCATATTTTTGTTTCTAGAAACGACGATTAAAATTTCTTCTATCCCAGATGTAATCGCTTCACGAACAATATAATCGATAGCTGGTTTTCCGTTTATTGGAAACATCTCTTTTGGGATAACCTTCGTAATTGGGAGGCTTCTAGTACCGTAGCCAGCAGCCGGAATGATAGCCTTTTTAATTTTCAAGTAGTTCTCCTCCCTACATTTAATGATAAAAAAAGCATTGAGTCATGTTAAAAAAATAAAGAAGAAGCTAAGTCTGCGGCAAGCAGCCAAGCTTTTCTGCGCTGATCAAATATACATATTTGCCTTATGATATTCGGTTATACAAAAAATAGGAAGTTGTCCACTGGGAAAATAGATTACAAGTGACCTAGACGAATGTTTAATTTGTCCTTTTTATAGCCTAAAGCTCACTAATTAATCTCTTTTTTAATAAGATATAAAAATTACTATATTTTGTTGAAGAGGAGTCGGCGTTATGGATGTATGCGTAATTGGAGCAGGATATGTTGGTTTGACAACCTCAACAGTGCTAGCAAACTATGGACATCAAGTTTTTTGTGTAGAAAAACAAAAAGAAAAGGTTGAGATGTTGAAAACAGGAGAAGTTCCTATATATGAACCAGGACTAGACACGATGCTTGTGTCGAGTATAGAAGCAGGAAATTTGGCCTTTACAGATGATTTAGCTAAGGCAGTGAAAAAGAGCTCGATTATTTTTATTGCAGTTGGAACCCCTCAAAACTCAGACGGATCAGCTAATCTCCGTTTTTTTGAAGAAGTTATTAATGAGTTATCTCCTCTTATAGATACGTATAAGATTATCATCACCAAAAGTACAGTCCCTCTTGGAACGAATGAAGCTTTACATGGAAAGCTACTCGAAAAAGGTGTATCCCCTGAAAATTTTGATGTCGTGTCTAATCCTGAATTTCTGCGTGAAGGAACAGCAATTTCTGACATGCTCCATCCAGATAAAATTGTCATAGGAGTAAAAAGTCATACACCAATTCAAATCCTTCAAAAATTGTATCACTTCATACATGCTCCCTATATGATAACAAGCTTAACTGGTGCAGAAATGATTAAATATGCATCTAATGCTTTTTTAGCAGTCAAGATCTCCTTTATTAATGAATTGGCAAAAATTAGTGAAGCCTACAATGTTGATATTACCGATGTGGCTTTAGGAATAGGAATGGACCCAAGAATCGGACATCATTTCTTACAAGCTGGATTAGGTTATGGGGGCTCTTGTTTTCCAAAAGATTTAGCTGCGTTAGAGCATCAATCATTAAAAATGAATGTGACTCCTCACATTTTGCAAGCTGCTCAGTTGATCAATAATAGTTTAATAGATTCCTATCTGGACAAAATCGAAAAAGAAATTCCAAGATATAGAGAGATGAAGATAACCGTTTGGGGAGCCTCATTTAAACCGAATACAGACGACACTCGTCATTCTCAAGCGGTAAAGTTAATTGAGAGACTTACAAAAGAAGGGTGCGAGGTTCATATATATGACCCTGTCGTCTTCCTGAAAGTCGAAAATACAACGTCATACAAGGACATGTATGAGTCAATTGAACAATCCGATTTGCTAATAATCGCAACTGAGTGGCATCAATTTATCGAAGCAGATTGGACGATTGTAAAGGAGAAAATGTATGGTGATCAAGTGGTAGATTGTCGAAATTGCATTCAGCCCTATACGTTGAAACGGCATGGGTTGAAATATATTGGGGTGGCGAGACCATGAAAATTCTAGTAACAGGTGCAGCGGGATTTATCGGTTCAACTCTATGTGAGGTGTTACTCGAAGACCCTAAGGTTAAGGTAGTTGGAATTGATGCCTTCATTGGACCTACTTCAGAACAAATAACAAGAAGAAACATTCAATCACTTTTGACACATCCTCGCTTTTCATTCTTTGAAGAAAATTTACTAGATATAGAATGGGGAGCATATCTGCAAGGAATTGACTATGTTTATCATTTAGCTGGAATACCTGGCGTTCGTTCAAGTTGGGGACCAGAATTTCAAAGTTATGTAAAGAATAATATTGACGTAACACAACGACTATTAGAAGCAAGCAAGCATTTTCCATTGAAGAAATTTATTTATTCATCGACATCTTCTGTTTATGGTGAAAAAGTCGGTAAAGTTACGGAAGATGCCGTACCAGAACCGTTATCACCATACGGAATTACTAAATTGACAGGGGAATACTTATGTCATGTCTATCGAAAAAGCTTCGGGGTTCCGACTGTCATACTAAGGTATTTTACCGTCTATGGTCCAAGACAACGTAGTGACATGGCATTTCATAAATTTATTAAAAGTTTGCTCGAGCAGAAACCCATTTATATTTATGGTGACGGGCAACAAACGCGTGATTTTACGTATATTCGTGATTGTGCTGTTGCAACAGCTTCTGTGATACATGCTACAGGAGTTATAGGTGAAACGATAAATATAGGTGGGAAGGAACGAGCATCTGTATTAGATGTAATCACTATCTTAGAGACTCTCCTTAATCAGAAAGCGAACGTAAAATTTGTATCAAAGGCAATTGGTGAGCCAATGCATACGTGGGCCGATATTTCAAAAGCTGAAATGTACTTAAATTACAAACCAAATGTCATTTTAAAAAGTGGACTTGAAAACGAATTTAAGTATTTGCAAACGATCTACAAAGATTTGTGAGTGTTAACATTATTAGAGAGAAAAAGAAAAAGCCTTACTAATAAAAAGGCTTTTTCTTTCGTGGATCGTATTGTATGATACTACAGTTTCGTCATGCTACTGAATATAAAAACTATGAGCGATTAATTTGCGTTTCCGTTTAGATTCTACTTGGGTAAATAACTTAGCTGTTGTTATATCGTTAATTGCATATACGAACTCTTTCGGAGGCTCTGGCTTTTTAGGTTGAAGTTGTGCTTTTATTAATTGCTCAAAATCTGTTACTACTTTTTTAACGATACTATTTATTTCATCATCTTCTTCATCAACTGTTTTTTGATTAAGGGCAGAAAGGAGAGACTCAATAATGCTATATTTGTTTTTGATTTCAGACATGAGAATTGCTTTTATTTTTTCTTCTTTGGTCATTGGAGGCTTCTGCATGGTTTCAGGCTGTGAAGCAAGTTCAGTACTCAAATCTTCTTCAGTAAGCTCTACTGTCGTCTCATGAGCGTTGAGTTCATCCAAAGGAGTCTTGATTACTTGATTGACTATTCTAGCTATCAATTCTTCGTCTGATTCGGAAGCGGCAACTGATTGTTTTTCAGTTTCTTCAACAAGCTCTTGATTTGTTTGTACTTCTGCAGGTATTTCTTCGTTTTCATCTTCTTTTGCAATCGTTACAGCAATATTGTTTTTTAATTTGTATTCTACTTCATTCCACACATCATGAATGTCGGATATCACGCGATCCCAGGTGAAGTTTTCTTCAGCCATCTTTCTACCTTGTAGACCTAACTTTTTACTAAGTTTTGGGTCAGATAAAAGGGGAGCTAGTAGATCAACAAATGCTTGAGGGTCTTCTGGTTGTTCAACTACGAAACCGTTAACATTGGGAGTGATTACTTCAGGATTGCCTCCACGCGCTGTCGTAATAATCGGTAGTCCTGAGGCCATTGCTTCATAGTGAACTCTTGCTAGTGGCTCTTGCCATTGAGAAGGGCAAACAAACACATCGGCAGCAGCAAACCATTTTTGAATTTCACTAGGCGCTACAAATCCTGTGTTGATGACTGGAATTGGCAAACGGGCAGCAAGTGCACGTACATAAGCGACATAATCACTAACTTCATTCACACTAAACCATTTACTTCCTACTAAAACAAGGGCAATGTCTGAGTGTTTCTTTGCTAGCTCAGGCATTGCTTTGACGAGAATGTCTGCCCCTTTATTAGCGGAAAGGCGACCAGCAAATAAGATTACTTTTTTCCCTTGCAGGTTGTGTTCTTTACGAATTTCTTCACGCATGTTTTGAGCTTGGCTGGAATGAGGAGGGACGAATCGGTCAATATCCACACCAGAATAAATGGTTTTTAGTTTAGGAGCAGCTTGAGGAAATAAGTCTGCGATTGTTTTTCCGATATAATCACTTACCGTTATGATTTTATCAAGTTGCTCAATTGCCGCTTCCGCTTCTTCTGGTTCAATTTTCTCACGTTTAAACATATCATTATGCATACTCAAAACAAGTCTGGCTTTTGGTGCATGTTCACGTACTGCTAGAACTAAACGCGGTCTATTAAAAATATGAATCACATCATAGGATTCTGGATCAGATTGTAAAAATTGTTTAACACCATCACGGTAGTCTTCTAGTAGCCCACCTGGAGTACGTACATAACGAATGTTGTTTACTTTTTCATCAAGTGGCAAAGAGGGGTCTGTTGTTCCAAGGATGGTTATGTCATGTTTCGTACTTAGTGCGGATGAGACACCATCGATATATGTTTGAATAGCTCCGCCACGTACTGCAGGAACGGGAAGTTTTTCCGTACAAATCATTAGGATTTTCATTTGGAGATGACTCCTTTCCATTGCTTCAGCTCTTCGATCGCAGGCCATTTAGATTTGTCTGTTTCTGCGATTCTATTGCAAAGAGCTTCTACTTCATTGTCTAAAAAGACGGTTGGTTCATATACCAATTCTTTTATATTTTTGTAAAATTCATTTGGGAGAGACATATCAATTAAAAGGATTTCATACAGTTCATCCTCGATTGGATTCGCTTCATGATATGCTTCAATCATTCCTTTCATATACTCAACATCCCAAACACCCATATCGTCCATTTGACCAGTAATAAGCTTTCGTAAATCTCTAATTGGCAAATCATAGGCAACTCCATCTAAATCAATAATCCACATACCATCAGGTCCCATTTGTCCGTTTGACCAACCATAATCTTGGTGAACTAATCCCCATGCGGTATTCCCTCTAGCAACTAAATTATAATAAGCGGATTGTTCAAGTTGGCTTAAGGCGTTACGTGCTTGTTCTTCAAACATATCAACATGAGTGAGAATCGCTTGACTAGCGGGCATTTCAGGATAAACCGTAGCAATGTTGCGAAACCATGACATTTTTTTCAATACTTTTTCATATGACTTTGGCCAACGATAAAGACGTGAGGGGTTTTCTGAACCTTTTGGTGGTACGTATCCTTTCGTTAAATGATGAAATTCACCAAGTGCGTGACAAAGTAATTTTGCCCCTTCTATATCATTCGCAACTTGGTACAGTGGCTCAATCCATTCTGCAACAAACCAAAGTTTTCCACCCATCTCAATATAATTTTCTCCGTTTTTAGTTTGAAAGAGCGGAGGAACTTTTGCTTGCTTTTCTTTTACCAAATATTCTTGGGCACCTAAGGAAAATTGACTTCTCCCAGGTCTTCTGTGCAAGATCTTTAAACTGTAAGGCCCTTTGTCCGTTTCCATTTTCCAAATTAATCCGCCTTTATCAGCTTTCGTTGTTACTACTTCAAGATTACTAACAGATAAGTCATAATGAGTTAGAACTTTCTGAGCCATTTCCTCTATATATGCAGGTACATAAAAATCGTCTTCGAGGGTACCATCTATATCCCAAGGTACAATAAGTTCTTCTGACATTTTTCCCCCTCCATTACTGTATAGTCTTTAATAACATATTCACAAAGGGAATCGAGCGTGTAGTTAAGCACCTAGATTTTAGACAAAAAACGATAATGCCGTCGGGAAGGAATGAAGTTCTAATGATCTAGTAAAAAAAGACTGTTTATTTATTTATAAGGAATATTATTCCAATAATTCATTTAAAAAGTTCTGAATTTATTAAAATAATCTATCTTTTTCTCCTGATCTAATTGACTAAGTAGGAAAGGTAGCATATATTTTTAGTAATAAATATGAAAATAAAGGTATGATAGCTAATGGTTATGAAAGAAGTGATCACTTCACAAACATTTAGTTCAATTGAGAATGAAGAACAGTTTATTTCCAACGTTGATCCCGAATCTTATTTAGCTAGAGTATCATTAGAGTACTTCGTTATTAATAGTAAATCTAATTTAGTTGAAAAGTTAATAGATAGGCTTCTAACAAGTTCAAGCGAAGAAAGCAAAGAATGGGCAGAAGTGTATCAGATTGATCACCTCGTATACAAGCAGAAAATGAATTTGATTGAAGCGACACAGCAATTGACGTATAAAAAAGTTATTTCGCCAGAACTTGCAACGTTAATTAAGATTTTTCAACTGTACAATTATGCGAGCCTGAAAAAGTTCGATATGATCGCTTCATTGAGCGAACTAGTAAAAGTGGAAATAGGCATGTTAAATGATGGATATATGAAGACATCTTTACTTTGCCGTTATAAGATCACCATGCAAAATGTTTATTTGCATTTAAATAAGGTGAAGAACTCAAGGGATTGTGGATCAGAGCTTTTGGAGATTGCATTAACACCAACTATGAAAGCCGTCGCTTTATTAAGTCTAGGGAACTCCTATATTATAGATGATATGCAAAAAGCTATTGACTACTTTGTTGAATCGGTAAGTATATCTGAACAGATCGGTCATGAAATGCTAATTGCTGATGCACAGAGTAGTATGAATTTCACTTATTGTTATTGGGATAAGCCTGACAAAATATGTAGTGAAGTTTTGAATACAGATAGTTTAAGTAATACACAAGGGTATGCTTATTATTTAATAAAAAGTAATAAGAAAGATGAAGCTCTCACATTATTAGATAGTATTGAAATTAAGATCGACAGTGATTATTTGAAAGCATTTGATCAATACTATCGAGGTTTGATTTCAGGAGATTCTACATTTTTCAGAGGGTCTATTATGTATTTTGAAATTGCAGGAGATTTTTATTATCGACAACTTCCTTTACACGAATTAAAGTAATATGTTACATACGCATCAAAGGAGGTGATTGCATGAAAAAACTAATTCTAGGCTTTTTGATAATTGTTACATTAGCATTTGCTAGTCCGAACACAGAAATATCTAATCCAAGTGATACTATTCGAGTGAACAGTGTACCTTTTGAAGTTGCTAACCCAAGTGATACTATCAGAGTCAACTCAACCAACGAGGCCTATTAAACTGACCAAGAGTACCTCTACATACTGTCATGAAATAATCCATCTTTCGTTAGATGGGTTATTTTTTGTACTACATATGAAAAATTATTTTGTGATACAGATTTAAGCTGAAATTTCAATTCTTGATTCCATCTAGTTAAACAATTAAGATAGAATAAAGTTTAGTATGGAAGAGGGTAAGGGAATATGCATATACCTAAATATCCAATGGATTTCAATGATAGCATCAGGAGCAAGAAGACAACAGAAGATGTTTTGAATTCTAAAGTCAATCAAGAAATTGAAAGCATGATTGCCTTTATGAAGGAAAATAACACAAACAACCATTCCGTTTCATTTGAAGATGTATTAATTATTATTGATCGTATTTATGAAGATGATGATAGTTATTTTGAGATTTCTGTTGCCAAACAACACAGTCGTGGAATTGTAAGATGAAACAAATAGGGGAGAAGTTGACATTTCCCCCCTTCGTTGGTTTGGTATTTAAGAATGAATAGATTGTATTATTTCCAAGGCAAGCGCAAGAATTGCTAAAAAAAGACAAAATTTTCTGTTTTTATTGTTGGTACCTATTTTTATTTCAAAGCATGAAAAATACCAAGCATTTGACAACATACTATGGAAAAGGGCAGAAATTATATGTTGATTATTAATGTTTTTAATAAATGCTTGAGTTTTAGCATTAATTTTACATTTTCTATAATATTACACTAGTGTTGCATTAAATTAGACTAACTATTAAAAATACTCAAAATGTTCAATAAAGTTATTTTGTGCAAAGAAAA
>NZ_JAXBLX010000055.1:0-29606 GCF_037027555.1 Halalkalibacter kiskunsagensis
GCTCATAGTGGCTCCATGTCAAGCGTCATCGTTCTACGCTCTATTATGGAGAAATAGGATTTTTACTTAACTAATTTGTGTCCAAAATATTGACTTAGATCCAAAGTATTTTTTTCACTAAGTACATAAAAATGAAAACGTTTATTGCGCAGTATCCGTCAAATAAGAAAGACGATTACTTTAAGTGTAATCGTCTCTTAGTGTTTGCCATATAATTGTACTGTGCAGCAAATGATTTTGTTTTGTTAGTTGTGTTCTTCTTCAAAATATGCTCCCGTTAGCCCCTATGAAGTGCAAAATCAGTGCTTCACCACAGAGAATGAAAATATGCCAGACTTGTCCATAGTTGTTTTAATCCAGTCAACTAGCCAATCCGTAAATCTATGAATGTTAGCTATCTCCATTTTAAACGGCTCTGACTAATTCCTCCCGTCCTATCCCCACTTTAGAGTATAAATATTTTTCTTGGATAAATTACCAGAGAGTAGCCCCTTGTAGCTATTTATTCATTTAATCTTATATGATTTGATTATATATAAAAGAGAAGGAGATATAATGAATGACTTATAAACAAATCAAATGGCTTATCCTTCTTATTCCGACATTGACAAGTGCTACTTGGGAGTATGTTCGTCATAAATACTTACTTCCTTACATTTTTATGGAGGTAGGGAATTTACTATCTCCTGTGTTTGTTTTCTTAGTAACAATGATTGTAGTTGTTAAACTCTTCAAGATATTAGAACATATGAAAGAAGAACTAGAAAAAGAAAAAGCGCAAAAGTCAATCCTTGAAGAAAGAGAAAAGCTTTCACGCGAACTACATGATAGCATTGCCCAGACACTCTTTCTTTTGTCGGTAAAGGAATAAATTAGAAAAAAATGAAAGCAGATTAAAGAATCTTGACTTATATCAAAACGTTAAAAAGACCGTAAAGCATGTTCATGAAGATGTGAGACAAGCCATTTTTAAGCTTAGACAACCCACTCCTGAGAATTCACTACTCTGGAGTGATTCATTAGAAGCTTTAATTAAAAATTTTAAAGAAGAGAACAATAACAAGATACATATTGGATGGAACTTACAGGATTCCTCTTTAACGCCAAAAGAAAAGATTGAGCTGTTTGCTTGTATAAAAGAAGCTTTAATTAATATTAGAAAGCATGCAAATAGCCAGGAAATTTGGATTACATTAACAGATACAACTGATGGTTGGCTTTGCTCTATCGAAGATGATGGAATTGGATTTGACCCCACCTCTATAACAGAGGGAAAATACGGTTTAGAAATAATGAAAGACCGTGCAAAGGAAATGGGATGGAAACTAGATGTTACTCGTAACAACGATAGAACAAAAGTACAGATTCAAAAGGAGACAGATACGAAATGACTCAACCGTTTCGAATACTAATAGCCGATGATCATGCACATGCACGGGAAGCTATTCGTGAACTATTAAGTTTACATGAACAATTTCAAATTGTAGGTGAGGCAACAATGGAATTGATGCAATTGAATTAACAGGACAACTACTTTTTATGATTTAACTAGATTCAACCTTGACGAAAGTGATCGAGACCGTGGATGTTCTGGAAGAATTGAATCTCTCACCCTTACAACGGCAGGATGCTGTGAGGAAAAAAACTGATCCTTTGAATCGTAAATCTCAATTAATTCTCCTTTTTCTAGTATACCTAATGTATCAGAGATTGAAAAAGCAGCTTTAATATCATGAGTAATAAATAAATAAGATAAACCGAAGTCATCTTTTAATTCTCTTAATAAGTCTAAAATCAAGCTTTGTGTAACCATATCTAAGCTACTAACCGATTCGTCGAGGACGATTAACTTTGGTTTAAGAGAAATTGCTCTAGCAATATTAATCCTTTGCAATTGCCCACCGCTAAATTGATGCGGGTATTTTTTTAAATCCTTTTCACTTAATCCTACACGTTCCAACAGCGAGATAACCGTTCTTCTTTTTTCACTTACGGATAGTTTTTCATAGTTCTCTAATGGTTCATTTAGAATACGTTCAGCTGTCATACGGGGATTAACCGATGAATATGAATCCTGAAAAACAACTTGGAGATCACGTCGAAGTTTTCGTTGGATACTTTTACTTACATTATAAATATCATAGCCTTGAAAGATGACTTGGCCTCGCTGCGGTCGTTGTATGCCAAGAATCACTTTTCCTAAGGTACTTTTACCTGCCCCACTTGTCCCGAGTAGTCCTAGACATGTTCCTTCCTTAATTGAGAAGGAAATATCAATAAGCGCTTGATTCGTTTGATCTTTTGATTTAAAAAGTTTCTTAGAGGTATAGCTGTGATTTACTCCTATTACTTGCAATAAGCTCAATGGTTTCACCCCTTTGCAAAATTCTAATCTATATATCACAACATATGGGTGATAGGCTGTTGGTCAACTTGTAAGGTGGGTCTTGTGTTTAACAGCTTCTTTGTATACTCATGTTGTGGATGGTCAAATAAGTCAAACACATTTGCCTTTTCTACTATTCTACCATGTTTCATTACGATTACTTCATCTGCCATTTCTGCAATTACTCCTAGATCATGAGATATGAGTAAAATAGATGTTCCATATTTAGAACGAATTTTATCTAATAAACGAAGGACTAATAACTGGTTATGAAGATCAAGTGCAGTTGTTGGTTCATCAGCAATAATAACAGAAGGATGTAAGCAGGCGGCCATGGCAATCATTACACGCTGAAGCATTCCTCCACTTAGTTGAAAAGGATAGTTTTTTAATAACTTATCAGGATGTGGTAAATTTACAATTTCCATTATATCAATCGCAAGCTCCTTTGCTTGCTTCTTATTTAATGAAGTATGCGATCTAATCGTTTCAACAAATTGGTGACCAACGGTAAAAACAGGCGTAAAGGCATTCATCGGATTTTGCATAATAAAGGCGATGTCCTTCCCTCGAATTCCCCGCATTTCTTTGTTTTTTATTCCATTTAATTCTCGCCCTTTAAGTGTAATACTGCCCTCTATTTCCATATTTTTCCGATCAAGCAGTTGTAAGATAGACATACTTGTGACTGTTTTACCACTGCCACTTTCCCCAACAAGTCCCAGTACCTTCCCTTTTTCAATTCCAAAATTAATGTCTTGAACAAGTGTGGAAAGACCATCTTTTGTTTTTACTTGTACATGTAAGTCCCTAACATTTAAAATATTTTGATCCATTATTTTATCAGTCCTTTATTATCGACGTTTAATCCCAAAACGTTCTGATAGTGATTCGCCTAATAAATTAAAGGTAACGACAACTAGCATAATCATTAGACCAGGATAAAGCATCAATGATGGATTTGTCCTAATATAAGATTTCCCTTCGTGTATCATTGCCCCCCACTCCGGTGTGGGGGGTTGCACACCTAACCCTAAGAAAGACATTGATGATAAATTCATAATTGCCCAACCCATTTCTAATGTTCCCATTACCGCTATTGATGGAAGAACATTAGGAACAATATGTGTCTTTATGATGCTCCATGTAGAGGAACCACTTATTTTAGCTGCAGTAATATAGTTCTGTTCCTTCAGGATTAGAACCATTCCTCGAATTACCCTTGCGTAATACACCCATTGTACGAGGATTAATCCTAAAATAACTTGTTTAAGACCCGCACCCCAAATACCAACAAAACCAAGGACAAACAAAAGGCTTGGGATCGCCATCAGGCCATCACCGATTCTCATTAACAATTGATCAACCCAACCACCTTTATACCCAGAAATGATACCGATGATTAAACCCAGACTTAAAGCTGAAATAAATATTAACAAAGCAAACCCTATTGAAATTCGTGCCCCATATAGGATACGTGAAAACGTACATCGACCTAACTGATCTGTTCCTAATGGGTAGTCCAAAGAAGGTTGCTGTAGTTTATGAGCTAAATTGACAGCGATAGGGTCATTAGGTGCCAACCACGGAGCAAATAATGCCATTAAGAATAATACGCACAGTATTAGGGAACATATGACAATCACTTTTTGACTTTTTACTATACCACGAAACATTGCTATCATTGATATTGCCTTCCTTTTCTGGAAATACGCGGGTCGATATACATTTGGATAAGGTCAACAATTAAGTTGCTTATAAGGAATATTCCCGCTGCTAATAGCACATAGCCTTGAATAACAGGAACATCACGGTTAAAAATTGCCTCAATAAAATACCGCCCAAACCCTGGCCACGAAAAGACTACCTCGACAATAATAGCTCCAGTCATTAAGTTTCCTAAATTCATGCCAAGCCCAGTAATCATAGGGGAAATAGCAATTCTTAATACATGCTTTCCCATTATGATCCTTTCATGAATTCCTCTCGTCCTCGCAAACAGCACATAAGACTCTTGTAAATTTTCAAGAACACTTGCACGTAACAGGCGAGTATATAAAGCTATTAAAGGAAAAGCCAACGTGACTGAAGGTAAAATCAAATGTCTCCATGTTCCTGTACCTTCTACAGGGAAAAGGTCTAGTTTTACAGAAAAGAAAAAAATAAATAAATATCCAAGCCAAAATGACGGGATGGATGCCCCTATAAAAGAGAGGAATCGACTAAAATTGTCGATTACACTGTTCTTCCTTATACCAGCTAAAAAACCAATAGGGACGCTTACTAAGATTGCAATCAAAAGGCTGCCTATAGTTAACTGAATAGTTGCTGTCATTCGAGAGGTTATCTCTTCCCATACAGGTTTATTCGTAACATAAGATATGCCAAAATCAAATTGGAATATCTTAATAAGGGCGTTCACATATTGGATTAGGAGAGGTTGATCTAAGCCAAACTCATATCTTTTTTGTTCCAACATCTCATCTGTTGCTTGGATATGTGCTGCAGTAAAGTATGCTTCAGCGGGATCCACTGGTGATGAGTGAATCATTCCAAATGTTAGTAGAGTGGCCATTAGAAAGATTGGAACAATGGTGATTATTCGTTTAAAGACGTAAGTACTCATAAAAACCTCTCCTGTCGCTTACTCGTTTACACTAATCCCTGTAAAAGGATGTTCATCCCGGTTAGCAGGGAATGTAAAATTAGAAACACCTTTTTGATAGATTGCTATTTGCTTAATATAGGAAATCGGTACAATCGCACCTTGCTCTTGTAATGAACCTAAAATGGATGTGTATAGTTCCTGACGCTCATTTTCATCAGTTGTTTGCTGGACAGCAGCAATTTGGCTCAACAACTCATCTTTGTTAGGATAAGATGAAATAGCTTCTCTAAATCCAAACCCTTCTGTAGCTACGACGTTTACGAAAGCATGTGGATCATAAGGAGCCCCGTAGTTACTAAAGAAGTTCATATCAAACTCATTAGCTTTGAATCTTTCGACTTGAGTCGTAAGTTCAACACCAACAATATTTAGTTTCACACCTAATGCCACCCACTCAGATTGTAATATTTCAGCCATTGTTTTTTGAATGGACTCAGCTGAGTTATACATTAACTCGATTTCAAGTGGTTTCCCGTCTTTTTCACGAATATCTTTTCCTTCCGGTAACTTCCAACCTGCATCATCTAATAATTGTTTAGCTTCTTCAACATCATAATTAACCGTAGTTGCATCGACATTTGAAGTGTAAGGGAAATTTGTTGGTAAGATATAGTCAGCCTTCTCTTCTACCCCAGATGTCACACCCTCAACCATTGCTTCTTTATTAAATCCATAATGTAAGGCTTGACGCACTCGAATATCCGAAAGCTGTTCAATATTTGTATTCATAACTAGTTGTCTAGTAGCAACTGGCTCAGAAATACTAGTATCATAGGAACCTGTTGATTCTAATTGTATAAAAGAATCTAAACTGATAACACCTTCACCATATACAAGGTCTAAATCCCCTTTTTCAAAAGCAAGTACGCGTGTTTCAGCGTCAGGAATAACTTTGACTTTAATTTGCTCTACACTAGGGAGGTTACCCCAATAATTATCGTTACGTTTAAAAATTGCATATTCATCTACTTTATATTCATCCAATACCCATGGGCCTGTGCCTACTGGTTTTGCTATTCCTTTAGAAGTGTCACCATCTTGAGGAAACCCAGCTTCCCCTAAGAAACGAACTGGACGAACAACAGCTAACTCCTGAATCGTCGGATAATACGGTTCGTTTAATGTTATTTTAAACGTATGCTCATCTATTGCCTCTGTTTGAGTGACCTTTGGAATAAAGCCTAACCAACTATGTAAATCTACATTATCTAATACAGCATCAAAATTCTTTTTCACAATCTCAGCATTGAAACTTGTTTCATCGGAAAACTTCACATCTTTACGTAAGTTGAATACATATTCTTTTCCATCATCTGAAACTTCCCAAGATTCCGCCAAATGTGGTTTTAGTTCGCCTCCATCTTGATAGCTAACTAAAGGTTCAAATACCATAGATTGTGCAAACATTTGAGATGGATTGTAGAGATGTGGATTTAAATCACCTATATCCCTAGGCCAAGCAAAAGTAATCGTGTTGCTACTTTCACTAGTAGTAGCTGAATTTTCTACTGATTCACCTGAACCTGAACAACCAAGTAAAATCGTAGATAAAATAAATATCATTGCAGACATAAGAAAAAATTGTTTTTTATTTTTTCGGTTTGCCATAAAATCTTTTCCTCCTAAATGAAATTGAAAACCATTATCAATGGTAAAACGAAACCGTTTATTTGTCAATACAATTTAAAATTGCACAAAGTAGTCGGTCTATTAATGTTTATTTGTACTCAAATACAGGTTTAAATGAAAAGAGGCTTCTCAAAAGTTGGTTTAACTAATGAGAAGCCTTCAAATTACTTACACTATGTTTGCATTTTGTTATCTGGCTCAAAATCCTTATATATCAAGGGATTAAGCGGCTATTACATCATGCCGCCCGTAAGGTGAAAGTGTGTAATATCTTTAATATGGTGTGCGTAGAGTGCGGTATATCAAGTTTTTTGCTAAATTTTGTCTATACATCTTTAACGATGAGAATTTATCGCTTTACTTTGGGCGTTAGTAAGAACCCATTACGGTTATAGTAAAAAGAGCTTAGTCTAGCAAAAATAGCTATATTTGAAAGATTTCTTTGTTGCGTAGTAATTGTCAACTACGTAATATAAGGGTTACCCCAAAATCAGCCTGTCTGTTGTAGAAAAGAAAATATATTTCCTTCTTGTTATTCTCTTAGATATTGCTTTAAAATCAAAACCACCAGTGTGAACTGGTGGTTTGCTCTGTGGCTAAAAGCCTCTCTTACCGGCCTTGGCCTTAAAGACCCACTGATGAGGTTTCCCGCCTGCACCACATTCACTTACTAATTCTAAACAATTTCTTTATTTCTTCTTATTTTTCTACCCTATAAATGGGTCATAATCTTCGAACAATGTTAACTGGTCAACCATATAGTCTTCTTTTAGCTGATTTCTAATGTATTCTTGTATTTGCTTTTTATTTCTGCCCACTGTATCAACGTAGAAACCTCGACACCAGAACTTCCTGTTCCCATATCGATACTTCAAATTGGCATGTCGATCAAATATCATGAGACTGCTCTTTCCTTTTAAGTAACCCATGAATTGAGATACACTTAACTTTTGGGGAATACTCACTAACATATGAATGTGATCCGGACAAGCATTTGCTTCATGGATCATTACACCTTTTCGTTCACTTAAATCTCTTATGATTTGTCCAATGCTCTTTTTATATTTTCCATATATGATTTGTCTTCTGTATTTTAGAGCAAAAACTATGTGATACTTACAATTCCATGTTGTGTGTGCTAAACTATTCATGTCCTTCACAGGGCATACCTCCTTCTATGGTGAGATGAAGTGGTCGGGAAACCAACTTTATCCTACCATGAAGTGAGGTTTTTTTAATACCACGCAAGAAGCTCTTTAGAACCCCCGGCATAGCCAGGGGTTTTCTAAACCACTAAAAAAATGAGCCCAATTTAGGCCCATTCATTTAATCAATTCATTAACTCAAGTACCGCAACATTTTCTATATGATTTGAATGCGGAAACATATCCACCGGTTGCACTTCCTTCGTCTTATACCCACCGGCCTCAAGAAACTTCAAGTCTCTAGCCAAAGTTGCTGGGTTACAGGATACATACACAACCCGCTTTGGCTTCATTGACAAAATGGTCTCCAGCAGTTCTTCATCACAGCCTTTACGAGGAGGATCAACAACAATAACGTCTGCTCGAATTCCTTGTGCGTACCACCACGGCATGATTTTTTCAGCTTCACCTACCGCAAAATCGACATTGGTAATGCCATTTAATTTGGCATTTCGTTTTGCATCAGCAATCGCATCGGGCACAATCTCGACTCCATATACATGCTTCGCTCGCTCTGCTAGGAAAAGAGAAATGGTACCAATTCCGCAATAGGCATCAATCACCGTTTCTTGCCCCGTTAAGCTGGCATATTCAAGCGCTTGATCATAGAGGACCTTTGTTTGTTCAGGGTTCACTTGGTAAAAAGAGCGTGCCGAAATAGCAAACTTAATATCGCCGATGTAATCGTGAATATACTCTTCTCCCCAAAGCACATTTGTTTCGTCTCCGAAGATGACATTCGTTCGCTTAGGATTGATGTTTTGAACAATTGATTTCACATGAGGAATGTTCTCACGAATTTCCTCAATCAAATTTACCTTATTTGGAAGCTCTTTCCCTCGTGTCACAAACACGACCATGACTTCATTTGTCACTTTTCCTTTGCGGGCAACGACATGGCGTAATGTCCCGCGATGCTTTTCCTCGTCATATGCGCGTATTCCATATTTATTAGCAATATTCTTGACGACACGAATAATTTGATCATTATCCTCATGTTGGATCAAACATTCATCCATGTTGATAATCCGGTGGCTACGTTCTTGATAAAATCCAGCAATCACAAGGCCCCCTTCTTCTCCAATTGGCACTTGTGCTTTATTGCGGTAACGCCATGGATCGTTCATTCCGAGCGTTGGATGAACCGTGATATCCTTTATTCCGCCGATTCTTTCAAGTACATCCTTCACTTGCTTTTGTTTTGATACGAGCTGCGCCTCATAGCTGAGATGTTGAATCTGACATCCACCGCATTGGTTATAGATAGGGCACGGTGGTTCAGCTCTATGTTCACTGGCTTCTTGAATCTCAAGCAACCGGGCAAAGCCATAGCCTTTATTCGTTTTGACGACTTTAATGTCAACAACTTCTCCTGGCAATGCTCTTGGTACAAATAATGTATATCCATTTACTTTTGCAACTCCAGCACCTTCGTGGGTTAAATCTTCAATCGTTACTTGGAGCTCATCATTTTTTTTCACAGGTATTGGTTGTTTGGTCATTAGTTTCCGTCCTTTTTCGCTCTATTCATGCTCATTATTGTACCATATACAAGGAATTCCTCGAAATCAATGAGTGCCCCTATTGAATGACTAACCGGTCAAAAGGAATGGAGTGTTTGTTATTCCGAAATTCTCCTGGTGACATTCCGACTACTTTCCGAAAGACTTTGTTAAAATAATTGTCGTTCGCGTATCCTACTTGAATAGCGATTTCCTTAATCGTTACATCTGTATACCGAAGCAATTGAATTGCTTGTTCTAATCGAACTTTCGTCAAATACTGGATCGGAGTCATATGTATTGTTTCTTTAAATCGCTTGATCAAATAATACTTAGATAGACCGGCTGCATTCGCTATATCCTCAATTGTAAGAGCATTCCTGTAGTAGTAGGTATCGATAAACTCCCTAGCCCTAATTACACGATCAGGCAAATTATCCTTTGACTTAAATTGCTTGAAATACCGATAACATTCCATAATAAACTCGTATGCTCTTGCTGATGCGTAATACTGGTCTATTAAATCTTTGTCATATGCTTGTTGATAGATCATAAAGACGTGCGTCATGAGCCTAGAGTCCCTTGGGATGGTAACGATATGACCAAGTTGACTTGTAACCTTCTCCCAACAAGCTGAAGCTGCCTGCCCTTTTAACGTTAAAAAGATAAACTCCCATTCGCTACTTTCAGGAGGAAAATAGTAACAATGTTCATCCGGTACTTTTACCATAAAAGCTTGTCCTTCTTTCAGCTGATATGTATTTCCTTTTATATCAATCGCACCTTCGCCAGATATCGTATACTGAAAAATGAAACTTTCATTCTCTCCCCTTTTTAGACCATCCCATTGATACGCTGGCGAAGTTACGATTTCTCTTCCTACAACTTGAACGTCTACCAAAGTTTCAGCTGCTTGGTCATGTGTTCGAAAACCAATCGTTTCATAATACGACCGCTCATTTGTAGACAATATTTTACCCTCCGTTTACACCATATTACCATTGTAGGTTTTTACCATCCAATTTATGATTGATTATAGAACGACAACAATTATAACTCAATAAACAATAAATTACCTTTATTAGGAGGCGTTCATATGTCAAAAATTACGTTTATCGGTGCTGGAAGTACGGTTTTCGCAAAAAATGTGTTAGGTGACTGCATGTTTGTTCCTGCCCTAAACGGGTTTGAATTTGCCCTGCATGACATTGACGAAACGAGACTAAAAGATTCAGAGCAAATGTTGGTAAACTTAGCTAGTAAATATAATCAAACGATCAAAGTGAAAGCGTATTTAAATAGAAAAGAAGCGTTGCGAGGAGCTAAATATGTCATAAATGCCGTTCAAATTGGTGGCTATGAGCCAAGTACGGTGATTGACTTTGAAATCCCTAAAAAGTATGGATTGCGCCAAACGATTGCTGATACAATCGGCATCGGCGGACTTTTCCGAAGCTTACGTACGATTCCTGTAATGCTTGATTTTGCTAAAGACATGGAAGAGGTATGTCCTGATGCGTGGTTTTTAAATTACACCAATCCAATGGCTTCGCTCACAGGTGCGATGCTTCGTCATACAAATATTAAGACGATCGGATTATGTCATAGCGTTCAAATTTGTACAGATCATTTGTTCAAAGCGCTCGACATGGATCATAAAGGAATTGAAGAAAAAATTGCTGGAATTAACCATATGGCTTGGCTGTTAGAAGTGAAAAAAGATGGAAAAGACCTTTATCCTGAAATTAAAAAGCGTGCGAAAGAAAAGCAAAAAAACAAACATTACGACATGGTCCGCTTTGAGTTGATGGATAAATTCGGCTACTATGTGACTGAATCTTCCGAGCATAATGCTGAATACCACCCGTATTTCATTAAAAGTCGTTATCCTGAGTTGATTGATCGACTTAACATCCCATTAGATGAATATCCTCGCCGTTGTGTTAACCAAATAGAAAAATGGGAAAGCATGCGTGAAGAAATGGTGAATAACGCGCAATTAACGCATGAGCGCTCACATGAATATGGTTCGTATATTATTGAAGCAATGGAAACGAACGTTCCATTTAAATTCGGTGGAAATGTGATGAATACAGGTGGACTAATTTCAAACTTACCGGAAAATGCTTGTGTGGAAGTCCCTTGTGTAGTCGATCGTAGTGGCATTATGCCTTGCTATGTTGGAAACTTGCCAGAACAATTAGCTGCATTAAATCGCACGAATATCAATACACAGCTATTAACAATAGAAGCGGCTATAACGTTAAAGAAAGAACATATTTATCAAGCAGCGCTTTTAGATCCACATACCAATTCTGAGCTTTCAATGGATGATACAATTGCTATGTGTGACGAATTAATTGAAGCGCACGGTGACTGGCTACCCAAGTACCGTTAAACTTTAAAATCGGACGACAACTGGGTTTCTTGTCTTTAGAAAAGGCGAAGGGTCTGACCTATCTAAGGTCAGACCCTTCCTCATACTATTACACCATGATCTTGCACATATCATTTGTAAATTCAACAGGATCATGAATTGGCAAACCTTCAATTAAAAGAGCTTGGTTGTACAATAAGTTAGTATAAAGAGTAAGCTTTTCTTTATCGTTTTCAAACGCTTCTTTTAACGAGTTATACACATCATGGTTTACATTGATTTCTAACACTTTGTCAGCTTTGACATTTTGGTTATCAGGCATCGCTTGAAGAATTTTCTCCATTTCGATTGTTACTTCCCCTTCAGTTGTTAAACAAACAGGGTGTGATTTCAGTCGTTTTGATACTCTGACATCCTTTACTTTTGCTGATAAAATGTCCTTCATGTAGTCAAATAATTCCTTGTTATCATTTTCTTGTGTCTCATCGTTTTCTTGGTCGTCTGATTCAATGCCAAGATCTCCACTAGATACTGATTTGAATTCTTTTTCTTTATAATTTAAGACCATTTTGATTGCAAATTCATCTACATCCTCAGTGAAGTACAAAATCTCGTATCCTTTGTCTGAGACAAGCTCTGTTTGTGGGAGCTTTTCAATACGTTCATAGGATTCACCTGATGCATAATAGATATATTTTTGGTCTTCAGGCATTCTTGCTACGTATTCATCTAATGTAACGAGCTTCTTCTCTGTTGAAGAGTAAAACATTAGTAGATCTTGCAATACTTCTTTATGACTGCCAAAGTCACTATACACTCCATACTTTAGCTGTCTGCCAAAGGAATTATAAAACTGCTCATACTTTTCTCGCTCATCTTTTAGTAAGCTTAGTAGTTGACTTTTGATTTTGTTTTTAATGTTCTTGGCAATCAGCTTCAACTGGCGATCATGCTGTAGCATCTCACGGGAAATGTTCAGTGACAAGTCTTCTGAATCAACCATTCCTTTTACAAAGCCAAAGTAATCTGGGAGAAGATCAGAGCATTTGTCCATAATTAACACACCGTTTGAATAAAGCTCTAAGCCTTTTTCAAACTCCTTTGAATAGTAGTCAAACGGAACATTTTCTGGGATAAACAAGATCGCATTATATCTTACTGCCCCATCAACACTAATATGAATATGCTTTAACGGCTTATCAAACCCGTAACGTTTCTCCGAGTAAAAGTTCTCATAATCTTCGGTTGTTAATTCATTTTTATTTTTACGCCAAATCGGCACCATGCTATTAATTGTTTGTTCTTCTTCATACTCTTCTAATTCATTCTCGCTATCATCTTTCGGGCGCTGTCCCTTCACGTCCATTTTAATTGGGTAGCGAATGAAATCAGAGTATTTTTTAATAATTGCTTTTAGGCGGTGCTCTTCTAAATACTCATCAAAAGTATCATCTTCTGTGTTCTCTTTTATTTTAATAATGATCTCAGTACCAACAGATTTTTTCTCGTGCACTTCAATCGTGTACCCGTCTGTCCCGTCAGATTGCCACTTGTACGCTTCATCGCTTCCTAACGCTTTACTAATAACCGTAACCTCATCTGCTACCATGAAAGCAGAATAGAAGCCCACTCCAAATTGACCGATAATGTCATGACCATCTTTTAGTTCATTTTCCTTTTTGAACGCTAATGACCCACTTTTGGCAATCGTTCCAAGATTCGTTTCAAGCTCCTCTTTTGTCATTCCAATTCCCGTATCAATTAGTTTCAACGTACGGTTGTCCTTGTCAGCCTCTACCTTAATATAATAGCTGTCTTTCTCAAACGTCAACGAATCATCTGTTAATGCTTTGTAGTATAGTTTATCAATTGCATCACTCGCATTTGAAATTAACTCTCTTAAAAATATCTCTTTCTGTGAGTAAATGGAGTTAATCATCATTTCTAATAGTCTCTTCGACTCAGCTTTAAATTGCTTCTTTGTCATGAAAATCTCTCCTTTCTTCTTAAAAAGCTATTCATTATTTCGTAATCGCCATGTTCTATGTATCAGCACTCTTATTTAACGAGTGCTAATCCTATTCTTTATTTTACATATCTTGTTTTCAGTGTCAATATGTCAGCTCGGATTTAAAGAAAAGGACAGCCCCCGACGAATGAAAGTGAGGTCTGCCCTTTAATTTACGCATGCTGTAACACATTGTTCTCTATTTGTTTCATTTGATAGAAATAGCCTTTTCCTTCCATCAGCTCTGTAAATGTACCAGATTCTACGATTTTGCCTTGATCCATGACAATGATTTGATCGATTTGCTCTAATTCAGCAAGACGATGGCTAATCACAACAACTGTATCTTCCCCAGACCTCTCAACCAGCAAGTCATATAGACGGCGTTCCGTCCAAGAATCTAGTGATGAGGTGGGCTCATCAAGCAGCCATAAAGAAGATCCCTTAGCTATAGCGCGTGCCATTGCTAGTCTCTGGCGTTGTCCACCTGATAGATTCTCTCCTTTTTCCATTACCTGATCTGATAATGAAAAGCTAGGCAATTGAACATCAGCTAATATTTGCTGTAATTCATCTTCCGACCACGAATCATTTGGTAATAATAGATTGTCTTGAATCGTGCCATAGAAAAAATGATTATCCTGAAGAACTACGTTTGTCTTTTTCCAGAGAGCATCTTGTTCAAGTTCCTTAACAGGTATCCCGTCCAAGTAAATTTCTCCTTTAGTAGAAGAATGGAGGTTCAAAATGAGCTGCAATAACGTAGATTTACCCGAGCCACTCGGTCCAACAATGGCCGTTTTTGACCCCGCTGGCAAAAACAAACTTACATCATGTAATGCTTTGCGCCACTCTCTAGGAAAGGTATAACTAACATTCTTTAGTTCAATGGACGGAGCCCCCTCCCACTCTTGGCTCATATCTTTAGGAACACTTCCCCCTTGCTCTTTTTTATCCACAACAGAATACAGTCGTTTCGCCGCTCGTTCACTGTCTTCATAATAGATGGGGAAAACAGCCATAGGTGTGGAGTGTTCAAACAAGGTCAAACTCATCATAACAAGCATCGCTAAGAAAACACCATCTAGCTGATTACTTGCGACAAGGTAGCCCCCCGTTGCTAGTACTGCCCATGAAATCAATAACGCGCTCGCCATATTAACAGATTGATTGGCAACCTCGCGAGTCCCCTCTCGCTCTTGCTCTTTAATATAAGCGTTCGAAGCATCGTTCAATTGTAGATCTTTCTCTTTTAATTTTTGATGAATCTTTAGTTCTCGAAACCCTTGCAACCACTCTGTCACTTCTGTTGACATATGTGAGCGTTTCTCTCGTATGCTGCTCCCACTCTCTTTCTGTTTCTTAGCAAACCAGGCTGGAATGATGAAGCCTGTTAGACAGAGTCCGATTGCTAACAAAATCACGACCTGAATTGAATAAAAACCAACAAAGAAAATGGTACTGACAAACACCGTGACCATAATAATTGGTGGGTACACTACACGCAGAAAAAAGTTTTGAAGTGCCTCGACATCTCCAACAATACGTGCTAGTAGATCCCCACTACGATGTTTTTGCAACGAGTTAGGTGCTTTTGATTCAAGCCTTTCATAAAAATACACGCGTAAATCACTCAGCATTGTAAAGGTGGCCCGATGAGAATAATAGCGCTCGGCATAACGGCTCCCCGCACGCAAAAAGCTTCCTATTTTTACAACAGCAACCATGGTGATTAACACATAGAGTGGAGTCTCAAGCGCAGCTCTTGAGATCAAATAACCGTTTGCCGCAAACAAACCGACCGCCGTCATGCCCGCGATGTATCCAAACATAATCGATAAGATCACGTCTTTCTTTTTTCTCATAATGAAACCGGTGATATCAAACAGCTCTTTCATCACTTTTCCTCCTCTCTTTGTGCAGAGAACAGTTCGCGATAGGACGGGTTAGATTCCTTTAGATACTCATGTGTGCCTTGTGCTAGTAATACTCCTTCTTCAAGAAAGAGAATATGGTCTGCATCTTTAATCGTTTGCATGCGGTGAGCAACGGTAATGATCGTGGATGTTTTGGAGAGCTCTTTCATCGATTCGTGAAGCCGTTGCTCTGTAAAGAGATCTAGTCCCGTTGACGGTTCATCAAATAAGACAACCGACGGATGTTTTAAGAAGGCACGTGCTAACGCAACTCGCTGCTTTTCGCCTCCCGAGAGACCTCTTCCACCTTCACCAATCACTGTGGCATACCCGTTTGGTAAAGATTGAACCATCTGATCAATACCCGCCTTTGCAGCTGCTTTTCGGATTTCATCCTTTGTTGCTTGAACTCCTAGAGCAATATTTTCTTCAATCGTCCCTGCAAATATATAAGGATGCTGGGTAATGTAACTAATATGACCAAACCACTCATGCTCTGCATAATTAAAACGATCATGACCATCCACTAAAATAGTGCCGGACGTCTGTGGCAATAGTCCAGCTATGACATGGAGAAGGGTTGTTTTGCCAGATCCACTCTTTCCGACAATTGCAACTTGACTGTATGGCTTTATCGAAGCTTGAATCTTTTTTAACATAAACCCATCTGCATCATATTGAAACTGAACATTTTTCAATTCAATTGTCCGAGGACCATCAGGCATCTTATTTGCGCCCCAGCTTGCTGAACGATCTTCTTTCTTAAGCTCATCCTCAATTTTCACCGCTGCTCCCATGCTACTTCTCCCCGCATGAAATGCACTACCTAGGTCTTTCAATGACGTGAAAAATTCAGGAACTAATAAAAGAATGAAAAAAGCAGTAAAGAAGGATATTTCATTAAACACGACAAGTCTAAGACTAAGCTCCAATGCTACAAGTCCAATGCTAAGCATTGAGATGAACTCAAGCATTAAAGACGATGTAAAAGCTACCTTTAATATTGCCATCGTCGTGTCACGAAAGTCCAAGCTACTCCGTTCAATGACGCTTTTGTAATGTCGCGATTTTCCGTATAGCTTCAAACTGACTAATCCTTGAAGCGTATCGAGAAAGCGCCCCGAGAAAGCTGACAAACTGTCAAGCTGAGCCTCTGACTTCCGTTGTGTTAATCCACCTACAATTGCCATAAATAGTGGGATAAATGGCGCCGTCACTAAAATAATAAGACCCGAATATAGGTGCTGACTAAACACAACGACCAAAATGATAAGTGGTACGACCGATGAGACAATCCGTTGCGGGACATATTTGCTGAAATAGCTATCAAGCTCATCGACCGCATCCATCATCACACTGACTTTCTGCCCTAATTGACCTTTATACGACGCGGATAACGTCTGACTAGCGTACGATTTTAACAACCTTTTTCTAAAAACTGCTTTCACATTCGCAGCCATCGCCACACCGATTTTTCCGTTCCCATAAGAAAGTGAGACTCTTGCTAGTAGCACCACCATTAACCCAAGTAACATAGGGAATACTTGATCAAACGTTTGTTTAGCTAAAAACAGGTCATCAACAATCGTAACAATCATGTATGATTGCAACACGATCAACACACCTAGCATGATGGCCAAAACAAATAGAGAATAATATCGTCCCTTCTGCTCGGATGCCAGCTTTTTAAGTGATTTCATTGTTAATCCTCATACTTTGTGCTTTTAGCAGCCACAAAAAAGGTAAGGACCATTGCTAGCACGACAACGAGAAGCGGTGCATAAAACAATAGAAAATTGTGCATGACAGGCGTCCTCCTTAAACTTTGCCTTTTTGAATGTAAGGCTTGTTCATAATAAACAGTTTAAATACTAAATAGAGCGATGGAATAAGTAGCAATAGCCCTAAGACAAACACTGTAATAAGTGCATAAGCCATCGTCTCGTTTGTGAAGCCATCATAAATCGTTAAATGCGGATACAACAAATAAGGATAGCGGGAGATCCCGTAACTATAAAATGCTAAGGCGAACTGCAAGACAACGAATATAAATGATTTTCCATATTGTCCTTTTTTCAACAGCCACAAACTTATTAGAAAGCATAAAAACGATAGGGCGAATACCCACCAAAGTGATAGCAACCCATCATAGTGAGAAGGGTTATGCCACTTCATCTCAATAATAATTCCAAGTGCTGTCACAATCGTTGGAAAGCTCCAAATCCATGTGTATCTTCGAAATAATTTTAGTGCCTTCATATCTTTGGCAACAGAAGAATAATAGGCTAAGAAGCTTGCTGAAATAAATAAGACACTTACGAGACTTAATAACACAATGGACCAAGCAAATGGACTTGTAAATAAAGCAACATAATCTAGTTCAATACTTCCTGTTGCTGTCTCACGAATAAATCCTCCTTGAGACACAATTAAAGCGGTAGACAGGGAGGCCGGGATCAACACCCCAGTTACACCGTACATTAGTGTATAGCCAACATGCCCCTTCGTCCCATACGTACCAAAAGCATAATAGCTTCCCCGTAGTGCTAGTAAGATGATAGAAATACTAATCGGAATTAATAGTACCGTCCCAAAATAGTAAGCAGTACTAGGAAAAAAGCCAATCATCCCGACAAAAAAGAATACTAAGAACACATTCGTAATTTCCCAGACAGGAGACAAATAACGCTGAATGACTGAGTTTACAATATGATGTTTTCCAGTCACGATCGTTGAAGCATTAAAAAAACCAGCTCCAAAATCAATCGACGCAACAATGACATAGCCAAACAGGAATAACCATAAGACCGATATTCCTAGAAACTCAATCGTCATTTCGCAACACTCCTTTGTTCATTCGACAGTTCCTCTAGTTCACGCTCGACTGGATTATTTTTAAACATGCGCGTTAGTACTACCGCCGTTCCAATCAGTAAAATGATATACAACACAGCAAAAGTAATGAACATCACTCCGACATAAGGCGAGTCCGTGGCTCCTTCAGCTGTTGTCATGAATCCTCGCATAATCCAAGGTTGACGTCCTACTTCTGTAAACCACCATCCAGCTTCAATTGCAACCATTGCTAATGGCCCCGAGAGGACAAGCAAGAAACGAAACGCTCGTGTTCTTATAAATTGCCAGTTACGTGAAAGTGCAATCCAGTAAAGCAAAGATAGCACAGTAAGCCCAATTCCAATTGAAACCATGATATCAAAGAAGTAATGAATCTCATACGGCGGGTGAAGTTCTTCAGGAATATCATTTAACCCTGTCACAACACCGAATGGGTTGCTGTGTACAAGAAAGCTAAGTGCGTAAGGGATCTTGATCGCATACTTCACTTCATTTGTTTCAGTTAACACACCATAAAGAACAAGTGGTGCTTCTCCTTCAGTTTCAAAATGCCATTCTGCTGCAGCTAGTTTTTCAGGCTGATATTCTGCTAGATACTTCCCTGATAAATCACCAACAAGGGCAGTCGCTATTGAAAAAATGAGCGCGACCTTCATCGTTAGCGCAAGTGCCTTACGATGATATTCGTGGCGATTCCCTTTCATTAAATGAAAAGCAGCAATCGATGCAAGAATGAAGGCTGTTGTCATATAGGCCGAACTTAACACATGCGCCACTTTCGTCGGCATGGCCGGGTTAAACATCGCAACAAGTGGCTGAATATTCGTTAATTGTCCATCAATTAGTGAAAAGCCTTGCGGTGCATTCATAAAGGCATTTACTGATGTAATAAACAAGGCGGACATTGCTGACCCTAAGACAACGGGAGCAAGTAAATAAAAATGAGTCTTCGGGTTTTTAAACCGATCCCACGTATACAAATAGATTCCAAGGAAAATCGCTTCAAAGAAAAACGCGAAAGTTTCCATAAATAACGGCAACGCGACGAGCTGACCTGCAAATTCCATAAATCTAGGCCAGAGTAGAGCTAATTGCAAGGCAATGGCTGTACCTGTTACGACCCCAACAGCCACACTTATGACATATCCACGTGCCCAGCGCTTCGCAAGCAAAAGATAATGCTCATCATTTCTTTTTAATCCAAGCCAGTGGGCAATGGTGATTAATATTGGAACACCGACACCAACTGTAGCAAAAATGACATGCACAGATAACGTCAACATCGTTAAATAGCGACTAAACTCAACTGATTCCATCTTTCTCCTCCTCTTCATTTGTTTCTTTTGGAGATATAAATATTGTATATGCGAAATGTATGTGAATTACATCACAAATTAAACAATTTTGTTACAGAAGAGTGAGAATTTGATGGCATAATCTATTCTATTGAAGGAGAGTGACAAAAGGCACTTACATTAGCTAGCCCCTGAGAACTAGTTGTTCGTTACTAATAAAAAAAAGTGAAAAGTCTTATCGATCACTCGATAAGACTTTTCACTTCTAAACATTCACAGGGGCGCTAATTTCGCTATTTCGATATTTCGGTAACCATTCCCCATGCGCTTCAATTAACTCGTCACACATAGCAATGATATCATCCATCGAGAGCTCAGAATTGGTGTGCGGATCCAAAAGCGCCGCTTGGTAAATATGTTCTTTCTTAAGAGTTGTAGCCGCTTCAATTGTTAATAACTGTGTATTAATATTTGTACGATTTAACGCTGCTAATTGTTCCGGTAAATCCCCGACATAACAAGGAATAATCCCACTTCTATCAGCAACGCACGGTACTTCAACACAAGCATTTTCCGGTAAATTTGAAATTAATCGACCTGTATTCAGGACATTTCCACCGAATTTAAATGGGATGTTCGTTTCCATTGCTTCTATTATATAAGATCCATATTCATGGGATCTTTCATGCGTTAGTTGAGTGTTGTTCACCATTTCTTCTCGCATACTTTCCCATCTTTCTATTTGGTCGACGCAACGGCGTGGATACTCATCTAATGGGATGTTGAAACGTTCGATCAACTCAGGGTACCGATCTTTTATGAAATACGGGTGATACTCAGCATTATGCTCCGATGACTCTGTTACGTAATACCCAAATTTGTCCATCAGTTCGAAACGTACCATATCATCATGTTTTGTTTTCTGTTTTTCTTTTGCTCGCTTTTTAATTTCAGGGTACAAATCTTTCCCATCTTTTTTCACTTCTAACAGCCAAGCCATATGGTTAATCCCAGCAATCTTCTCTTCAACCCCTGTTGGGTCCATGTCGAGCGATTTAAATAAGTGATCTGTACATACTTGAACGCTGTGACACAATCCAACCGTCTTCACATTTGTATGACGAAGCATCGCACCTGTGAGCGTTGCCATTGGATTGGTGTAATTTAAAAACCATGCATCTGGACATACTTCTTCCATGTCTTTAGCAAAATCAAGCATTACAGGAATCGTACGTAAGCTTCGAAAAAGTCCGCCGATGCCGATTGTATCAGCAATCGTTTGGCGCAATCCATACTTTTTAGGGATTTCAAAGTCAATCACCGTACTTGGCTCATAGCCACCAATTTGAACGGCATTTATGACATATTTAGCTCCTCGCAACGCTTCTTTTCTATTTAAATACGCTTTCACTTTGATCGTTTGATTATATTTACTAGCTAAGTTTAGTAACATTTGCTCTGAATCTTTTAATCTAGTTTCATCAATATCATGAAGGGCAAACTCAAATCCATTTAATGCAGGTACAAACATACAATCTCCTAAAACGTTTTTTGCAAATACAGTACTTCCGGCCCCGATAAAAGTAATTTTTGACATGTGATGTCCTCCTAATTAAGTATATTAATGTAGTTTATTACTAGCACTGAAAACTATCCTTTTACTGAACCCGATGATAGACCAGCAATAAAATATTTTTGTAACAACAGGAATAAGACAATCATAGGTAACGATGACATTAATGCTGCTGCTGCTACTAAGTTCATATTGTTTTGGTTTTCACCAAAGAAACTAGCTAACGTTACAGTAAGTGTATGCACACTTTTATCTTGCAGGAAGAAAATGGCAAATTGATAATCATTCCATATAAATACACACGAAATAATTAAAACGGTAGCTGTCACTGGCTTTAATAGTGGAAATACAATTCTAAAGAATGTAACTAGTGTACTAGCACCATCTATTTTTGCTGCCTCTTCTAATTCTTTTGGTATCGTCGATCGTATGAAACCTGCATATAAAAAGATTGTCAATGGTAAAAAGGCAGCAACGTTATTAAAAATGGCTATTTCATGTGTATTGATCATCCCCATTTTTACAACTAATTGATATAAAGGGACCAACGCAGTTAAAGGCGGAATAACCATAATTCCAATGAAGATGTAGTATACAAATTTATTTAACCTATTCTGAACTCGAGCTAATGGGTAGGCCGCCATCGAACCAACGAAAATCAGTAAGATAGCTGCACCAAATGTAATGATAGTGGTATTTAAAAAAGCATTCGTTAAATTCGCACGCTCCCAAGCTCTTACGAAATTCTCCAATGTAAAATAATCAGGAAATAGCCATCTTGAACTAAAATCATTACTCACTTTTAGCGCGGTTGTGCTCAAAATATAAAATGGAATGATGTGAAAAATAGTTATACAAAGAGCAATAGCTGTCAATAATGCTTTTTTACCTTTACTCATTCTGTCCATTACGCTTCGACCTCCTTACGTTTGAAGTAAATCAGGGCCATCAAGCTAATAATGAGAATGATTGTTGCCATTAAAACCCCTTGTGTTGCTGCATATCCTGCATCCTGTCTTCTGAAATAGAGTGAATACATAAAGGTAGACATTGATTGCGAGGCATTTCCAGGCCCTCCACCGGTTAGTGAGATAATTACATCAAACAGCTTCAAGCCACCGATTACATTCAAAACAACGTTAATCGTTATAGCTGGCATTAATAGAGGCAGGGTAATATTTTTAAACTGCTCAAAAGCCGATGCACCATCGATCGTAGCTGCTTCATAAAAATCTTTAGATATACTTTGTAAGCCAGCTAAATAAATAATCATAGCTATTCCAACAAACTGATACGTATTAACGAACACAATAATCCATGGATTAAAATCAGCATTTCCTAATGCGTTGATTCGATCAAACCCTAAGAACATTAGTAAATCATTTAATGCTCCCCCTTCATAGGCGAAGAAAAAGTACCAAATATACCCCATAATTAATGGACTAATAATAACGGGTAAATACACAATCGTTCGAGTAAGTGCCTTCATTTTAATGCTTTGATTTAGCAATAATGCATACATTAAACCAATTACTGTTTGAAATACTGTACTACCAATACCGTAAAGTAACGTATTTTTTACAACAAGCCATGTTGTAGGATCTGAAAACATTCTTTTATATTGTTCTAAACCAACCCAATTATATTGTTGAGAGAAACCATTCCAGTCTGTAAAGGTAATTTTTATGCCGTTTAAAAATGGATAGATAATAAACAAACTTACGAAACATAAGGCCGGAATGTACATCCACATAAGAGAGGATTGTTTCTTTTTTTTGATTTTCTTCCTTTTTTGTTGAACAGTAACTTTTTCAGCCGTTACAGTTTGACTCATACTCTCAACTCCTTTTTAACTTCCTACCTACCTCACAATTCCCCTAGAGATGCCTTCCTATGAATCGAGGAGCAGATATTGATACCCTGCCCCTCATATATACCACTTTTAAAGTCAGACTTATTGAGATCGTAAGCGGAGATATTCTGACTCCATTTCTTCCGATACTTGTTCTGGTGTTTTTAAATCCGAAAGTAATTCCTGACCTGTGGTTGCGTACACATCCCACATCCCGCTTGGTAAGTAAACACGATCAAAGTAAGGTTGAATTTGAACATGAGCCCACTCATCGTAAAATTCAGTGTAGTAGTTTTCAGCCTCGACATTTGTTATTCCTGCTGGCAACGAAGTCGCTTCTGCTAATTTTTTCGCATTTTCTGGTTGAGCAATAAATTCAATAAATTGCTTTGCTTCATCTAGATTCTCTGAATCTTTGAAAGCTGCAAACGTATTACGCTCTCCACCGATCCAGCTTTGTTCAGCCCCTTCCCAAAATGCAGGTACTGGAATCGTTCCAACTTGAATATCTGGATTTAACTCCGTTACAGCTGGGCCAAAGGCTCCACCTGCAAACACAAACGCAACTTTATTTTGAGCCATTAACTCAATTCGTTGAGCTTCACTAGCAGTCAATACATCTTTATTGATTAATCCCCTATCTTGCAAATCCTTTAAAAATTCAGGAAGCGGGGTATAGTTAGACCAATCAAATGACCCGTCAAGCAGTGCCTCTTCGTAGTTATGCTCATCAGCTGTTACTAGCAGTGGAGTAGATAACTGATCAAGAACTTGTGCAATCGTATATTGGTTGCTACCTGGAATCCAAAGTGGTGTTACCTCTCCGCCACTTTTTTCCTTGACAGTTTCCATTGCATCGATCCATTCATCGACCGTTGTTGGAAGTTCGATCCCGTATTCATCTAACAAAGGTGCATTATACATGATTCCGTCTTTTGCTTGGTTAATTGGGTAAGCATAAATTTTCCCATCTTCATCTTTCAAAATCGGCTCCATCGCAGGATCAAAATGTTCGACCCACTCCATGTCACTTAGATCAGCTACATACTCACCGTAACGATTGATTGCCCAACCATGAGTATCGAATAAATCAGGAAGATCATTAGATGCCATTCTTACACGTAGTTGATCTTCATAACCGGTTCCAGGAAAGTTTACATCTATAGAGATTCCAGTTTCTTCTTCAAATGCAGCTGCCAATCCCTCAATAGCGTCTTTTTCAGCATCCTCTGACACTCCAGAATAAAGAGTTAATGCATTACTCGAATTAGAAGACCCCGTCGTTGATTCGCCTCCACAAGCCGCTAGTACCATCAAACTCATTACAACACACGTTAAAGTACCGAATATTTTTTTCATATTATCCCCCTAGTATGTTTTTCAGCTTTGTTTAAAGTTCAACTGTAATAACTACTTTTTGTTCACCTCCAACGTTTAATAAAGCGTTTACATTTAAGATTTTTATTTTACTAAATTTATTTTATTTCTTAAGTAAAATAATAACCTAATAATAGTAACTTTTCAATTATTATTTTGAATTTTTTTATTTCAACTAAAAAAAGCCTCTATGATAAGAGACCCCTCTGCAATTCACTTATGTTCTAGGCAACTTTCTCGCTCAATTAATTTTGTGGGGATGACGGTTTTGACAGGAATTTCTCTTCCTTCAAGCCTATCGACTAGAAGCTTCACAGAAATTCTTCCCATTTCCTCTGTATAAACTTTAACTGTCGTTAAGGCTGGTTGAGTAAACTTCGCCATCTCAACATCATTAAAACTAACTATGCTCATTTCATTTGGTATTTTAATTCCTAATTCATGTGACGCTCTGATCGCCCCAATCGCCATAGCGTCACTCGCTATAAAAAAGGCACTTGGCAGCGAGCTCTTTCCACCAGCTTTCATCATCGAGCTATAGCCATCACTAATAAGAAATTGATCCGATATATACACATTGTCTTGATTATACTTTCCCTTTTCTTTCATTATTTTTTCATACGCTTTATGACGCTGATCTTGTATCACCGATCCATCTTGCGCCTTTTCTTTTCCACCAATAAAACCAATATTACTATGCCCTAACGAAAAAAGATGTTCTAACGCTTCTCGAGTAGCTTCTTCGTAATCTATCACAACCGTATCATACGAATTATTCTCAGGAACGTAATTAACAAACGCGATATTATTCGTAACCTTTTGACTCAACATCTCCAGGTCATCTTTGCTCACTCGACCAACAACAATAACCCCATCGAGATTATTCATCTGGATACCACTTATCCCACCTGAGATATGACTAATTTTTTTTACTAATAATCCTTTATTGATACATTCACTTTCTATCCCTTTACGTATAGATAAAAAATACGTATCTTCCCATTCGTATTCGGGGGAACAAAACATAACAATCCCTATTTCCGTTCCATTAACTCTAGCATTCGACTTCCCTTCTGCATAACGCTTTCTTACCGGTACATAGTTTAGCCGCTGAGCGATTTCCATAATACGCTCTCTTGTTTCATTCGCAACCGAAAGACTTTTATCGTTATTTATTACTCTAGAAACTGTTGCTGTTGAGACGTTAGCTAAATCAGCAATCTCTTTTATCGTAGCCACAAACAGTACCTCCTCATCTCATACTAAGTAAAAAGTTAGTTAATTTTTTACTAAAACATTTAGTTAATGTTTTAATTATAGCACGATGCTCTTTGTTTAATCAATGAATAAACTTTTCGAATCCATTCTGTATTGTTGCGTTCTTTATTTATATAGAAAAAAGCAATTGTTTACACTCTCTATAAGAGAGGTTATAAACAATTGCTTTATTAGTTTTACTCTATTCCAGCTGCTCTATAAAGAGTAGCATATGCCTGAGCTGATTTTTCTAGGAGTAGCTCGGTCGATTCTGGCAGCACTTGCTGTGTTAGAACTTCTTGCGATACTGGTCCTACATAGCCAATTTCCTTTAATGCCTGCAAGAAGCCAACTAAATCAATTACTCCCTCACCTGGATAAAGGCGATCATTGTCTAACACTTCCTCAATCGGTACTGCTTTTGCATCGTTTATATGGACATGAACAATTTGATTTACATCCAATTTCGTAAGATCCTTATAGTTTACTCCCGTTGTATAACAATGATAGGCATCTACTAACAAACCAACGTTTTTTTCACCAATTGCATCAATGAAATCAAGTGTCTGTTCCATTGTCCATATAAAGGGATTTTCCCACATAGTTCGGAGATGATGTGGTCCAACAAATTCTAGTCCTAATTTAATTCCATAACTCCCCAATATTTGCGCGCACGTTCTCAATCGGCGAGTTGCCAAAGCCATAAATTGTGCTGCATTATAATCTGTTGAAGGAAGAATATACGTTGTACAAGAATTACACCCTAACGCAGAAGCAGCTTCAGCATCTAGTACAAGTTGTTTTATTCCTTTTATAAATTCCTCTTCCGATTTACGCCACTCCACAGACAAACCGAACGTTGCTATTTGAACGTTATGGTCTTGAAAAAATTGTTTAGCACGTTCAAGCCCAATAGAAGATATCATTTCTATTAATGAGCTTCCATCAATATCGATTGCTTCAAATTTATACTTAGAAGTGAGTTGAACAAAATTCATAAGATCCCCAACGTCTCCAAGTCCAGCTTTAGACAATCCTTTAAGCATAAAGTTCTCCTCCTTCTAGTCCCAATTTAATACGACTTCTCTTCCCGTTCGTGAAGACTCATAGATTGCACTTAAAATTAAGTTATTCGTATACCCTGTTAAAGCCGTGCTAATTGGTTCTTTTCCTTCACGAATGCACTCAATAAAGTGTCGACTTAGTCTCGTGCGTTCTCCTTCATCATTCGCTAATGGTTCCAACTCAACATCGATTGATCTATCAAATATCTCCGTTAAGAATTTCCCTTTATTGCCACGAATCGATGCTCCTCCTTCTGAACCTAATAAGTGAATGAACGGTTGATTGTCTGTATCCATATGAACCGCCCAACTAACATCTAATGACAAGGAACTGCCGTCTTCCATTTTGATAAGCGCTGTTGCAATATCTTCAACATCATAAGTTCCATCCCAGTTTGGTGTTCCCCATGTACCGATCCCTTTTTTCTTCGGCCCGAATTCAGCATAGGTCGATCCAAAGACTGACACTGGCTTTGGATTGCCCATCAAATACAAGGAAAGGTCAAGTAAATGGACACCTATATCAATAAGTGGACCGCCCCCAGATTCTGCTTTTTGTGTAAACCACGTTCCCCATCCAGGGATGCCTTTGCGACGAAACCACCCTGCTTTTGCATGATAAATATTTCCTAGCTCGCCTCTTTCTACTTGGTCTTTTACTTGCATCGCTAAGGACTCCCACCGCATTTGGTGTGGAATCATAACCAATTTGCCTGTTTCTCTTTGAGCGGTGAGAATTTCCTTGGCATCGCTTTCATTTATTGCCATGGGCTTTTCCAATAGTACATGTTTCCCTGCTTTTAACGCTTGTATAGCAAGAGGAGCATGGTATTTATTTGGAACAGCAACGATAATCGCATCTAACTCGTCGTCATGAATCAAGTCTTCTGCACTTACATGAATAGTTTGTATTTGATATTCCTTTGCTCTTTCTTCTGCTAGTGGTAAGTAAGCATCCGTAATTGCTTTTATTCTGACATCATCACTTAGTTTGCTAAATACTTCTAAATGAACATTTCCGATATTCCCTGCACCAATAACTCCTATACGAATCTTTGAAATAGTCATATATACCCTCCATTATTTTGGAATGAAATACTTGATTATTTGTATGATAGAATAAATAATAGCAAAAGTCGTGTCAGTTTTTCCTAAATTCATCTCATATTTTATAAGGGGTATATTGCTATGACATCGTTACCAAGGCACTTAACTGAATTTCCTTCTATTGATTCACATTTTCCCTTTCATATGTCCATCAATCGTTTAACTGACGGATATCCTGCTCATCGACATGATTTCTTTGAATTTTCTTTAGTCATTGAAGGCTCCGGCAAGGAAATGATTAATGATGACGTTCACATTATGCAACCTGGGACATTTACTTTGGTTATGCCTTATCAAATTCATGAAATTATCAGTTCCTCAAACGATCCAATACGATTAGTTAATTGCAATTTTGGGATGGAATTATTTACACGCTCCAGTCAATTTCAAGGAATGAATACATTGCTTTTTGAAGTAGATGAAGAATGGCCAGCATTTTTCCAATATGAAGATGACCAATACAATCAGGTGAAATCGTTGATTGAGGACATGTTCCTTGAATATAACCATGCTAATATGTGGAGAAAAGAACTTATTACTGCGAAATTAATAGAGGTGCTGATTACGTTTGATCGGTCGAGGCGCAAACAGATAACTGATCATAAAAAGGTCCAAATGAAGAAGCCTGAAAAAACCTTAATTTGGGACATCATCCAATTTATTCATTCGAATTACCGTGAAACCTTATCATTGCCAATCATATCGGAGCACTTTAATTTAAGTATTTCTTCCGTAAGTACTCTATTTAAACATCATATTGGGCAAAACTTTGTTGAATTGTTACATGATATACGAATTCGACATGCCTGTAGTTTGTTAGTTTCTACTGACTTAAACGTGACTGAAGTTGCACTTGAATCTGGATTTGGTTCTTACAAAACGTTTTCTAGAGTGTTTCGAGAACATAAAAAAATTTCACCTGCTCAGTATCGTAAGAATTACACGGAGAACTCCTCTCGCAAAAAAGAAAATGGTTTATAAATTTAAAGATGAATGAATTACAATATACAAATATAAATAAAAATGACAGTTCAAAACTCGAGGGCACTGAAAAACAGACAAGGTATTTTTAGTACTCCTTTAAGACAGCCAAGAAATTTATTAGTAATTTCAGAATTGTCTAGCCTTCTAGAATCACGGTCGCTTTAAAAGAAGTTAACGGCCTTTCCCCGGTTGGATACCGAGAAAAGGCCGCAACTACTATATTCTATTTCATTGTTCATTCTTCAAAGATGTGTAAGCTCCCTTACCGTTCATATTTCTTAAACACTATGTTAAATAGTATTAGTTGCTGCTGGTATTGCTAGCCGTACTTTGGTTTCCAGAGGAGACTCTTCCACCCTTTTGTCCAATCTCTTCAAAGTGCTCCCTATCGTATTTTCTAGCTGTTTCTTCTCCGCCTTTTCTTCCAGCTTCCTCACGACTCATCGTTCCGTTAGAGTTGCTGCTGTTGTTGTTGCTGTTATTACTAGTCGTATTCTGATTTCCGGAAGAACTTCTTCCACCCTTTTGTCCAATCTCTTCAAAGTGCTCT
>NZ_JAXBLX010000056.1:0-28659 GCF_037027555.1 Halalkalibacter kiskunsagensis
TGAATCGAAGCGATGAGCGGAGCCGATGCCTTCTTTTCAGCCTTTTGGAAGCGGGTTTCTTCCAAAAGGCGCGCAACATGCGGAGCCATCGCCACACCCCAAAAAAGGATGATTTTACCTTTTTGTATTGAATCGAAGCGATGAGCGGAGCCGGTGCCTTCTTTTAAGCCTTTTGGAAGTGGGTTTCTTCCAAAAGGCGCGCAACGTGCGGAGCCATCGTAAAACACCAAAAAAGGATGATTTTACCTTTTTGTATTGAATCGAAGCGATGAGCGGAGCCGATGCCTTCTTTTCAGCCTTTTGGAAGCGGGTTTCTTCCAAAAGGCGCGCAACGTGCGGAGCCATCGCAAAACACCAACTGCAATAACAAACTCAACATTCGATGCTCAAGGGTTCGACACTTAACTTTTGGCAGAAGCTCAACTCTACGCCTTCGACTTCTCACCCAAGCTCTCAAGATAATGTTGAACATTTTGTGCAGCTAAACTACCATCACCTGTAGCTGTGACAATTTGACGAAGTGTTTTTTCGCGAATGTCCCCAGCTGCAAAAATTCCAGGCACTTTCGTTTCCATCTCCCCATTCGTTTCCACGTATCCTTCTTCATTTGTAATTCCTAAATTTTTCACACTTGCATTTAGAGGTAGCATGCCAATATAAATAAATACACCGTCTGTTTTAAAGTCTTGTTCTTCACCGGTTTCTGTACTTACTAATGTCACGCTGCCTACTTTTCCATTTTCAGCATTAATTTCTTTAACGGTATGATTCCAAATAAAATCGATTTTGTCATTATTAAAAGCACGTTGTTGTAAAATCTTTTGTGCTCGAAGCTCATCACGGCGATGTACAACCGTCACTTTTGAAGCAAAACGAGTTAAATAGACCGCTTCTTCAACAGCAGAATCTCCACCGCCAACAACGACTAACTCTTTCCCTTTGAAAAAAGCTCCATCACAAACGGCACAATAGGAAACACCACGACCACTTAATTCTTTCTCTCCAGGAACGCCGATCTTCTTGTACTCCGCACCTGTTGCAACAATTACTGCGCGCGCTTTGTACTCTTTACTTCCAGCTTTTATCGTTTTTACATCACCCTCGTCGATGATTTCTTTCACATCACCATAGCCATATTCTGCACCAAATTTCTTAGCATGCTCAAACATTTTCGTAGAGAGCTCAGGTCCAAGTATATGATCAAACCCAGGGTAATTTTCAACATCTTCCGTATTTGCCATTTGACCACCTGGAATTCCGCGTTCTAGCATGATCGTTGAAAGATTTGCACGAGATGTATAAACAGCTGCTGTCATCCCTGCAGGACCAGCTCCAGCTATGACAACATCATAAATTTTTTCCTCACTCATATTGATCCACTCCTTCAAAATGCTCTTAGACTCATCTATATTTATATTTTTTCTCTCATATCGTAGCGAATAATTCGAACGATGTCTATTTTCCTGCTCAGCTAATTAACCCACATATCATAAGTGATTAGCTCTTGTTTTCTTTCAACAATTGCATTGTTTTGTAAGACGGCTTCAGCTTGTTTTGATCCTAGCTCAGCTGCACGCTGAATAATGGATGCTGCCTTATTATGATCTCCTATATGATAAGTCGTAACCCCAAAACAATACAGCAATTCCGAACGGTGCTCCAATTCCCATCCGCTTAACTCTTTTAAGCGTTCATATGCTAACTGATACTCATCGACAGCGACTAACGTCTCAGCCACTTTTAAATAATGATCACTATCAAGAGGATATACTCGGCGCAATGCATTTATAAATTGCTCAGCACTTTTAGCATCCCCACGTTTTTTATAAAACAAGGCTAAGTTGCAAATGGTAAAGAGATTTCCTTTATCCTTCTCAAGAATCATTTCACAAATCTCAAACGCTGACTCATCCCCAATACGAAAAAATGCCTCCGCTAGATGATTATGAGCTGCCCAATAAGTAGGATGCTCGTCAATGATTGCTTGCAAAACAGGAATAGCCGCATGAACCTCTCCCTGCCGCAATAAATATCGAGCACGCTCATATTGCGCAATTAATTCATCTTCATCTTCGTCAAGATCTTCCCACTCATCATCCTCTTCTCTCTCAAACCTAAGCAGTTCCAAGAGATCTTTCGCATCTTCTACAAACCGTTCATTTGGACTTAACTCCAAGTAACGCAACGCCATTCGTTCCGCTTTTTCAAATAGACCTAAATAAGCATAATTATTCGCCATGAAAAAGTAACACTCAGCAACATCATCTTTTTCTGCCAACACGTTATGCAAAATTTCATTTGACCGATCATATTCGCCAATTTCTGATAAAACTGCGGCTAACTGAACATGAAAAACCGGTTCTGTATTTGTTATTTTTACTGCTCTTTCTAACAGTTTAATCGCACGTTGCAAATGATTCTTCCGAAATGCTTCGATTCCGCGATGAAAGAAATAATCGCCACTTTGAAACAAAGGGACGACTTTACGGTTTTCTTGTTCGTTTTTTGGTGTTACATCCATGAAGTTTTGTTACCTCCAGCTTCTCATTCATTGCATCTAGTATACATTATTTTTGACATTGTGGGAACGGGGGGGAAAACCAAAAAAAGTCTAAGCAACTAACACCTCACATATGGCACTAGTTGTTCAGACCCTTCCTTTAAGGTAATTCTATTTATGTCTTTCTTCTAAAACAGCCAACACATCATCTAATGGTAATTTTTGTTCACGTAACAATACTAATACGTGATACAGCAAATCAGCGACTTCCCATTTCAATTCTTCAGGATCACGGTTTTTCGCCGCAATGATTACTTCTCCTGCTTCTTCGCCGACCTTCTTTAAAATTTTATCTACCCCTTTATCAAACAAGTACGTCGTGTAAGCACCTTCTGGCATTTCTGCCTCACGCTCGGCAATGACTTGCTCCAACTCATCTAGAATTGCAAAACGAGTAGGGTTTACACGAACGGCTTGCTCTTCAAACAATGAATCGGCAAAGCATGTGTACTCACCTTTATGGCAAGCAGGACCAGCCGGTACAACTAACACAACAAGCGAATCCGCATCGCAGTCATAACGCATATCGACAATTTGCTGCGTATTGCCAGATGTCGCTCCTTTATGCCATAGCTCCTGCCTCGAACGTGAATAAAACCATGTCTCTCTCGTCTCAAGTGACTTTTCTAACGATTCTTTATTCATATAAGCTAACGTTAACACTTCTTTGCTCGCAGCATCTTGTACAATCGCCGGAACGAGCCCTTTTTCATCAAACGTAATATTTTCAATGCTCATCGTACGGTCACACCCTTTTCTTTTAAGTACGTCTTCACTTCTGCGACCGACGTTTCTTTGTAGTGAAAAATCGATGCTGCAAGCGCCGCATCTGCCTTGGCATCTACAAACACATCCGCAAAGTCTTCTTTTTTTCCCGCACCGCCTGAAGCAATCACAGGTACAGTAACGGCAGCATTGACCGCTTTTGTTAACGCTAGATCAAAGCCTGTTTTTGCCCCGTCTTGATCCATACTTGTCAGCAAAATTTCACCAGCACCAAGTCGTACCGCTTCCTTCGCCCAAGAGATTACTTCCCAGTCCGTTGCTTCGCGGCCACCGTGCGTGTAAATGCGCCACGACCCTAGTTCTTCGTCGTATTTCGCATCAATCGCGACAACGATACACTGTGATCCGAAGAAGTCAGCACCTTCTTTAATTAATTCCGGGCGCTTGATTGCTGCTGTATTGAGTGATACCTTATCAGCTCCAGCGCGCAACACACGCTTCATGTCTTCAAGTGAGTTGATCCCACCGCCTACGGTAAATGGAATCGCCAACGTACCAGCAACTTCCTCGACAACTTCCACCATCGTTTCACGACCTTCATGAGACGCGGATATATCAAGAAATACAAGCTCATCTGCACCTTGTTCATCATAGAAGGCAGCTAACTCAACAGGATCGCCAGCATCTTTTAAGTCAACAAACTGAATGCCTTTTACAACACGACCATCTTTTACATCCAAACAAGGAACGATTCGTTTTGTAAGCATCTTATTCGCCTCCTTGCAGCGCTTCTTCTAACGTAAATTGATTCGTGTAAAGGGCTTTGCCGACAATGGCTCCACTTACACCACGGTTTTTCCGTTCGCGAAGTTCAGTTAAATCAGTAAGTGAGCTCACCCCACCAGAAGCAATTACTTGTTTTCCTGTTGCTTCGGCTAAGTTCGTAATGGCCTCTGTATTTGGACCTGACAACATACCATCACGAGAAATATCAGTAAAAATAAACACTTCAGCACCGTGGCGAGCAAGCTCAATAGCTAACGTTTCTGCTTTCACAGAAGACGTTTCAAGCCAGCCTTCTGTCGCGACATAGCCATCACGAGCATCAAGACCAATCGCAATCCGTTCTCCACCGTAAGTAGCAAGCATTTCTTTTGTGAATTCAGGATTGTTCACGGCCACACTGCCAAGAATGACACGATTAACGCCTTGCTCAAGGTAAAAGGCCACATCCTCAGCTGTCCGAATTCCGCCACCCACTTGCACTTTCGCATCGAGTTCTTTGGCCACACGGAGGACGTGCTCATGATTGACACGCTTTTTTGCTTTTGCTCCGTCTAAATCAACCATGTGAATCCATTCCGCTCCGCTATCTGCAAATATCTTCGCCATATCAAACGGAGAATCTCCGTAAACGGTCTCTTGATCATAATCCCCTTGCACAAGACGTACACACTTGCCGTCTCTCATATCAATTGCCGGATAAATAATAAAATTACTCACGACTTTCTCCTCCTTGCGTCACAAGCTCTCCGAAGTTACGAAGGATGGACATGCCAACATGACTGCTTTTTTCTGGATGAAATTGTGTACCCATAACATTTTTTTGGCCAACAACAGCTGGAACGGTTACGTCATATTCACTTGAAGCCAGTAACACGTCCTCTTCCTGATGCTTGACCACATACGAGTGAACAAAGTAAACATGACCTTCTTCGACATCTTGTAAAAGCTTGTGCTCTGGCTTGTGAAACGTCAGCTTATTCCAGCCCATATGTGGAACTTTGTACATTTCACCGTTCGCTGTATGACCAACAAAACGCTCCACTCGACCAGGAAGCAGTTTTAATCCTTCTGTTTGCCCGTGTTCATCACTTTCGTCAAACAAAAGCTGCATCCCAAGACAAATGCCAAGAAGCGGCTTGCCAGAGTCTGCCCATTCATGTAAAAAGTCAGTCAATCCCATTTCATTCAGTGTCTTCATCGCATCGGGAAAAGCACCTACTCCAGGAAGAAGCAATCCATCGGTCTTTTTCAGTTGTTCGATATCATCCGTTAAAATGTATTCTAGCTCTAAACGCTCGAGTGCTTTGCTTACACTGTGCAAGTTTCCCATGCCGTAATCAACAATGCCGATCATCCTACAACATTCCCTTCGTCGACGGGACTCCTTTGACCCGCTCATCGATACTTGTTGCTTCATCTAACGCTCGTGCAAGTGCCTTAAATACTGCTTCAATCATGTGATGCGTGTTATGACCGTAATGAACAATGATATGTAAATTCATTCTCGCTTCAAGAGCTAGCTTCCACATAAATTCATGAACAAGCTCAACATCAAATGTTCCGACTTTTTGACTTGGAAATTCTGCACGGAACTCAAGATGAGGTCGATTGCTTAAATCAACAACAACTTGTGCTAACGTCTCGTCCATAGGAACAAACGCATTCCCGTAACGGCGAATTCCTTTTTTATCACCTAATGCTTCCTTTAACACATGCCCAAGACAAATCCCGATATCCTCTGTTGTGTGGTGATCATCAACTTCTGTATCTCCTTTTGCATCAACCATTAAATTGAAATGACCGTGTTTTGTAAAGAGGTCTAGCATATGCGTTAAAAAAGGGACTCCTGTTTCAAGTTCTGATCTTCCTTCTCCATCAACAGCAAAATCAAGTTTAATTTGCGTTTCACCCGTATTTCGTTCGATATGTGCGCGTCTTTCTGTCATCTATTTATCCTCCAACCTAATATCAATTGCTCGTGCATGTGCTTCTAATCCTTCTAATCGTGCAAGGGCAGAAATTATATAACCATTTTCTTGTAATGCTTGTTTGCTATAAGCAATAATGCTTGATTTCTTAGTAAAATCATCAACATTTAGTGGACTTGAAAACCTCGCTGTTCCATTTGTCGGTAAGACATGATTGGGACCAGCAAAATAATCCCCCACTGGCTCTGAGCTATATGGCCCTACAAAAATCGCTCCAGCATGTCGGATTTTCCCGACCAAATTCATCGGTTCTTCTGTTAACAATTCAAGGTGTTCAGGTGCCAATTCATTTATGACATCAATTGCTTCAACTAAATCATGCGCGATATAAATTACACCGTAATCACGTATTGAAGCTCCTGCTATCTCGCGTTTCGGTAATGTTGTTAGCTGTTCTTGGACTTCTTTTGCCACATTTTCAGCTAATAGTTTTGATGTCGTCACCAGTACTGCTGATGCTTGTTCATCGTGCTCTGCTTGTGATAATAAGTCAGCAGCGATATAGCGTGGATCAGCAGACTTATCTGCTAGTACAACAATCTCACTTGGACCTGCAATCATATCAATATCGACTTTGCCAAATACAGCTCGCTTTGCAAGCGCGACATAAATGTTTCCTGGACCTGTGATTTTATCAACAGCTGGGATCGATTCGGTTCCATATGCGAGAGCGGCAACTGCTTGAGCGCCGCCTACTTTGTAAATTTCTTTCACGCCTAACTCCTTCGCTGTCACAAGTACACTCGCTGGAAGGTTTCCATCCGCCCCAGCTGGAGACACCATGACAATTCGCCCGACACCGGCTACTTGAGCAGGAATGACATTCATCATAATTGAAGAAGGATAAGACGCTTTTCCGCCTGGAACATAGACGCCCACAGCATCAAGTGCCGTCACCTTTTGACCGAGAATCGTTCCATCTTCTTTTGTCGTTAACCAAGACTGGCGCTTTTGACGTTCATGAAAATCACGGATGTTTGTGATCGCTTCGCGTAGTGCCTCGATCAACGTATCATCGATATGAGCGTATGCTCCCTCTAGTTCTGCCTCTGTCACTCTCAAACTTTTAAGATCGGCTCCATCGAATTGTTTGGTCAACTCGAATAAAGCCTGATCCCCCTGTTCCTTTACTTGGGAAATGATCGCTTCAACCGTCGCGCGTTGCGTTTCGGTTCCTGTATCGATGTCACGTTTAATACTGATATTAGCTCCAACATTGACAATTTTCATCACTCATCCCCCTCAATCACTAGAGATAGACGCTCGACCATTTGATCAATTCGCTCATCTTTCATGCGATAACTGACAGGGTTAACAATTAATCGTGACGTAATTGGAACAATGGTTTCAAGCTCAACTAAGCCATTTTCCTTTAGCGTGCGACCTGTTGAAACAATATCAACAATGCGGTCAGCAAGACCAATTAATGGCGCTAGCTCAATCGATCCATTTAATTTGATGATTTCAACCTGTTCACCTTGCTCTTTAAAATATTGCGTCGCAAGATTAGGATATTTCGATGCTACTTTTGGATTTATATCTTTCTTTTCATAACCAGGAAGACCAGCAACGGCTAAGTAACACTCACTAATTTGTAAATCAAGCACTTCATAGACGACGCGCTCTTCTTCAATCATCGTATCTTTTCCTGCTACACCAACATCCGCCACGCCGTGCTCGACATACGTTGGCACATCCATTGGCTTTGCAAGGATAAAGCGCATGTTTTCTTCCGGCACATCTATAATTAACTTACGTGAATCATCAAACTCAGCAGGCAAATTGTAGCCCGCTCTTCGTAACAACTCTAATGCTTCTTCAAAAATACGCCCTTTGGGCATTGCTACCGTTAACCATTCTGCCATCTTACGCTTCTCCTTTCTTTGCACCAATGAAGTAGTACATTTCTGTGAATTGCTCTGACATCCCGTCAACATCTTCCACACCGGCAATGTCTTGAACGACAACAGCTTCTCCTTTTGCTCGTAAGCTTGCTGCCTCTTTAAACGCTTCCGCTCTTCTTTCTTTGCTAAAAACGATGCACGTTGTCTTTCTTGCTGAAGCTAGTTGTCCTATTGCTTCAACGAGGAGATCAAGTCTGAGGCCAAATCCAGTCGCTTGACCAGGACGTTCGAACTTGCCAAGAAGCTCATCATAGCGTCCTCCACTACAAAGCGGAACACCTAAATTGCTGCCATACCCTTCAAAGACCGCGCCTGTGTAGTAGCTCATATGTAACACAAGATTTAAATCAAGTTTCACATATTGCTCGATCCCGTAGCTCTCTAGCACATTCCATAACTCTTCTAACTCCGATAATGCTTTTGTTCCTTCTTCCGTTTTCACAAGTTTTGCAGCTTCTTCAAGCGTTCCCTTGCCCCCACGTAGTTTTAACAAACCGAGTAGTCTCCCTTTATCAATCGAGGAGATCGGTAGGTTTTTTACATGTTCCCTGAAACCAACATAATTTTTTTCATATAAAAATCGACGAAGCTCATCCGCTCTCTCGCCAACGATATCAAGCAAGAGCGCATTCACATAGCCGATGTGACCAATCGCAATTTTAAAATGAGATAATCCAGCACGCTTTAACGAAGACGCCATTAACGCAATTACTTCTCCGTCTGCGCTTACGGTCCCATCGCCAATTAACTCAACTCCTAATTGTTCAAATTCTGCCGGCTTCCCGCCTTCATGCTGCTGTGCGCGGTACACGTTTGATTGATACGAAAGTCTAAGTGGATACGCCTCTTGTTTCATGCTTGATGCGACAAGTCTAGCAATAGGTGCTGTCATATCAGGACGAAGCACGAGTGTATTTCCTTGCTGATCTAATAACTTAAACAACTGTTGGTCTAAAATGGCTGATGCAAGACCAACTGTTTCGTAATATTCTAATGTTGGAGTCTCAATCATTTGATAACCCCATCCAGTCATTTCTGTATCTAGTTGTTTCCTTAATTGTTTCTTCATTTCATACATTTCTGGCAATGTATCCCGCATTCCTAGCGGCTTTTCAAACATAAGTGGCTTAGACATCAACTTCACTCCTTCGTTCTTCTCCATAGTCTGCACAGAGCAGATCCCCACTAGCTTTTTTCTCTTTCCTATCATTCGCCTTTTTTTGTCAAAATACCTGTTTTTCTTCGTTTTAAAATTATGTTACTGCTAATTCACTTTAGTTCGCTAATGTGCTAATAAGATAAAGTATAATGATTAGTTTACCTTGATGTATGAACATCGTCAACCGTTTCGTTTAAATTTCCGCCATACTCTTTTTGAATTGCGTAAGTTTTCGCATATTTCAAGATAAAAAAAGAGGCTTTCTCAAAACTTGAGGATCTGCCTCTAGAGGACAATATATAGATTTGCATTGCGTATTGCTCTAACTAGTCGAGGTCAGGCTCTTTTGAGTCACCCTTCGTCTTATTATTGTCTTCCTTTTCACGAATAACCTGCATCGGGTTTCCTCCGACAAAGGCCCCTGCTGGCACATCACGATGAACGAGCGTTCCGGCTGATACAATGGCACCATCCCCAATCGTCACACCTGGAAGAATCGTTGTATTCGCCCCAATCATGACCTCATCTCCAATCACAACATCGCCTAGCCTGTACTCTTTAATTAAATACTCATGAGCTAAAATCGTTGTGTTGTAGCCGATAATGGAATTGCGCCCAATTGAAATACGTTCTGGAAACATAATATCCATCATTACCATTAACGCAACTGCTGTCTCCTCGCCAACTTTCATACCGAGGAACGTACGATAGAGCCAATTCTTGACACTGATCAATGGGGTGTAGCGTGAAATTTGAATGACGATAAAGTTTTTGACGACCTTCCAAAAAGGAACAGTTTTATAAATATGCCAGAGCGAATTCGCTGATTTCACCTGATATCGCTCTGTCTTTCTGCTCATTGATGTTCCACTCCAACAATTGCTAGTAAATCACGCATATTGGAAAGAATATAATCAGCTTCAAAAGTCTTTATCTTTTCTTCTCCTTTAATTGACCAGCCTACGACTGCTGTAGGCACACCTAAATTTTTCCCTGCTTGCACATCAAACTGACTATCGCCAACCATCATCGCTGTTTCCTTAGACGAACCGAGAGCATCTAATGCTTTTTCAAGTGGTTCTGGATCTGGCTTTGCATTTTCGACATCATCAAGACCAATGACAACATCAAAAAACTGATCAAGCCCAGTAAGCTTTAGCCCCATTAATGCCGTTTTTCGTATTTTTGTCGTCACAATCGCGATCTTATAGCCTTCTTTATGAAATCGCTCAATCGTTTCATAAACTCCTTCATATTCTGTTACGAGTTCATCATGCTTCGCATGATTAAACGTACGATATGTTTGAATCATTTCATCAACTCGAGTCGGATCCACCGATTCAAAGCTATCTATAAGAGGCGGTCCAATAAACTCAATCGCATGCTCACGCGTATATTCTCCTGGTTTATATTGCTCGAGCGTGTGCAGGAATGAAGCAATAATTAATTCATTTGTATTAATAAGCGTACCATCTAGATCAAACAATAACGTATCAATGTTCATATGTCGCTTCCTCTCTCTCTAGCTGTTGTTTTTTCTCCAAGCGATTCCAAATAAAGGCGATGGCAATCGTTAACAGAATCGCTGTCACTACGCGAATAATTAATAGTGGCCAGACTGGAATCCCAAGTGGAATGAAAATCAATGTATCCTCGATCACGGCGTGACACGCAACAAGAAAGATAAATACTAAATATAAATCTTTCTTGGCTACTCCATCTTCTTTTACAGCTTGAATCATGACCCCTGCACCGAATGCAAGACCAAACAATAACCCAGACGCTAGTGTCGTTGATGTGTTTTCTTTTATGCCTAGCATTTTCGTAAAAGGTGCCATGGCTTTTGAGACTAGCTTTAACCAGTTTCGTTCTTTCATAATTTGGACAACAACCATAAGCGGAATCACGATCATCGCTAGTTGGATTATTCCAAGCGTTGCACTCGTGACCCCTTGCCACGCAATCGCAAGCCACCCATCCACTTTAGGTTGACCTGTACTTGAGACTAATCCATACTGAGCTAGCTCTTGCCCCCCATCCCAAACAAGATTGATGAGGAAAGCAGAGAAAAGCGCTAACCCCACTCGAACAACAAGAACAACGGACATTTTAATACCGACTTTTGTTGCGACAGCCGATTCTACAAATAAGTTATGTGAAAAAGAGAGCATCACCGCAAGGATAAACACTTCTTTCACTGACAAATCCATTGTTAAAATTGCTCCGATAGCTGCGTATAAATTTAAGACATTCCCTAAAACAAGTGGAATCGCCGCTTCCCCTGGCAGTCCAAACCATCCCATAACAGGAGCCAACAATTTCGCTAGCCATTCAAGTACAGGTGTATAACCTAATATCGTTACAATTAGCGTTATTGGAAAAATGATTTTCCCGAGCGTCCAAGTTGTTTGCAATCCGACAAGGAGCCCGCGTTTTAGCATCCCCATTGCGCTACTCCCTCCATATGTTTCTCTCTCTATTTTTTCTTCTTTTTCTTTTTCGGTTTGTTAGTTGCTTGTTTCGTTGATCCCGTTAGCGCAGGCGCGTGATAGCGCGGTACATCTGGTTGCATACGACGATAAACTGTAAAAATAATCGCTCCAACGATGAGAATAATAGACATAACTTGAGCCGTTTTTAATACCCCACCAATTAATAAGTAATCTAGGCGTACTGCCTCAAGAAAGAACCGGCCAACTGAGTAATAAACCAAATACGTCATAAACATCTCACCTTGGCGCAAGTCCAAACGTCGTAAATATAGTAACAAGAGAAACCCTAATACATTCCAAATTGATTCATACAAAAAGGTCGGATGGTAATAGGTCCCGTTAATGAACATTTGATTTATGATAAATTCAGGAAGCATTAAGCCTTCTAAAAACTCTCTCGTAACTGGTCCGCCATATACTTCTTGGTTCATGAAGTTTCCCCATCGTCCAATCGCTTGTGCCAAGATTAAACTTGGTACGGTAATATCAGCAATTTGCCAAAATGAGTAGCCGCGTTTTTTACAAAAGAAATAAGCCGTCAGCATCCCTCCGATGACCCCTCCGTGAATCGCTAACCCTCCTTCCCAAATGTAGAAGGCACGGATCGGATTATCCGCAAATTGTTCCCATCTAAAAATGACATAATAGGCTCTTGCAGAAAGAATCGAAATTGGAAGTGCAAACAGTAGCAAATCTGCATAAGTTTCCTTTGGATATCCTAACTTCACTGCTTCTCTAGTTGCGATTAGATACCCGATAAAAACCCCTAATCCAATGAGCGCCCCATACCAATAAATCGTGAATGGTCCGATTTCTAGAAAAATTCGACTTAGCGGTTCTATATTTCCTTCCATTAATTACCTCTCCCTTACATATCAGTTCAATAAAAGCGCGCTATGAATTAGTACACGCCATGTTTGCCAGCATTAACGAAATTCCTCGTGATCTCCTTCTTCAATGACATCGGTTAATCTCGCTGAAAACTCTTGTGCCGCATCATAACCGAGACGTTTTAGACGGAAGTTCATCGCTGCTACTTCAATAATAACCGCTAAATTTCGTCCTGGACGGACCGGTACGGTTAACTTCGTAATATCTGTATCAATGATTCTCATTTTTTCTTCCTCTAACCCTAAGCGATCATACGCTTTCTTTTGATCCCAAAGTTCTAGATTAATACAAAGAACAATCCTTTTAAATGGACGCACTGCTCCCGCACCAAATAACGTCATTACATTAATAATTCCCAAGCCTCGTATTTCCAGTAAATGTTGAATCAAATCAGGCGATCTCCCTACAAGTGTTCCTTCGTTTTCTTGACGAATCTCAACTGAATCATCAGCTACAAGTCGATGTCCACGACGAACAAGGTCAAGGGCCGTTTCACTTTTCCCGACACCACTGTTTCCCGTAATTAAAACGCCAATGCCATAAATGTCAACAAGTACTCCATGGATTGCTGTCATTGGGGCCAATTCGCTATCTAAGAAAGTCGTAATGCTACTACTTAGCCGAGTTGTCGGGATGTGGGAACGTAACAAAGGCACACCCACTTTTTCAGCCGCAGTTATTAATTCCTCTGGAACTGCTAATCCACGTGAAATTATAATTCCAGGTGTATCGTATGTACATAGCTTTAACATTCTTTCTTCTCGTTCATGCTGCTTTAATTGCTCAAAAAATGAAAGTTCTGTTCGTCCCAATAGTTGCAGGCGTTTTGCTGGGTAATACGTAAAATAACCAGCCATCTCGATTCCTGGTCTAGACAAGTCACTTGTTGTGATTGGTCGGTAGATCCCCTCTTCTCCTGCTACCAGTTCTAAATTAAAACGTTCTAATAAATCATTTGCTGTTACTTTTGCCATTTCGTTAATCCCACCTTCACTATCTCATATACATTCCTAACTTTAGTGAGTACGTTTTCCATTTTAGCATGTTTTAACTGAAATCATTTCATACTTGTCCAATCTTTTTTTTATTAAACGAATGGATCATATGAGCGTCAATGGAAAGTTATAGATACCTTCCTTATTCTATCATGTTATAGAAGCGCCTACTTATTAAAGTGTTTCCAAAAAGTTTTGCAACTCTAAAATATTCTCACTTAAATAAACGATCTCGGAACAGGCAACTATGTTTCAATCCAACGAAAACGGGTACAGCATACTATACTTTAAGATAGAAGGAGGAAAATAAAAATGAGTCGAGATGTTGATGTCGAAAGAAAAAACGTAGAAACAAAAAAAGATATAGGCAAAGTAGCCTCCACCTTCATCAAATACGCAGCCTATCTCATTATGTTCTTTGGCTTTCTATGGTTTTTAGTCGCATACGTCTTTCCTCTCTTTTAGGAAAGCTAAAGCAAAAAGAGCGAACGACAATTCTATAAATTTTTACTAAATAACATAAAAAAATCTCCAAAAAAAAATCCTCTCAAAACAATTTTCGAGAGGATTTTTTTTGAAATTGGTTATTATTATATTTACTATCTTCGCTTTCGCATCGGTTTTACAACAAACGTTTGTATAATTGCAATGAGAATAGCCGCTAGAATTGCCATCCCAAACCCATCAATCACAAACGCACTTCCCATAAGAGCGGCTGTTAACATTAATGTTATCGCACTAATGATGAATAAAAAGAACCCAAGTGTCAATATGGTGATCGGCAATGTTAAGACAACAAGAATCGGCTTGACGATCGCATTCACAATTGATAAAAGCAAACTCGCGACCAACGCCGCACCAAATCCTGATAAATGAAAACCATTAAATAAATAAGCAATCGCGATTAAAATCAATGCATTAATGATGAGACCTAAAATCCAACGCATTAATCCCTCACATCCTCTTCATTCGGAATAAGCACAATTGCGATAATATACCCAATGATAAAAGGGAAAAAACCCGTTACAAAAAATAGAATCACAGCTAATAACCTGATGACTGTTGGGTCTAATGACAAATATTTTGCCAGCCCTCCACATACACCCGCAAGCTTACGATCATATTGGGATCGAAACAAACGTTTCACATTAATCACCCTCTTTCTTTAGAAAAACTTGGCTCTCACCAAATCGAGCTATCTTATTCTCCTGCTCTTTCCGAACCGCAGAGAGGACTCCAGCGGTAGCCTTCGTTTTTCTTACTACCTAACCATTTTCCTCTCTCAGCCGAAAAAACTGCTGGAGAAACTATACTTTCTGTTTTGATATCAGTTATGGAGGGATCTAGGAAGACAATCCTTTTTCTTACCATTCCCTAGATCACTTCTGATCTTTCACAAGCACGGAGCCTGTATTTGTTAAAGCACTCACCTTAACTCGTGGAGATGATTGTTGATTGCCGATAAAACTTAGTGATTTTTGTGCAAATTCCTTCTTTTCTTCCAGTACTTCATAATCACTTAGGTCGATGGAAAAGCCCCCAACATTTGTTTTTAACTTCCCTTCAACTCGAGTCGTTTTTGGAATAGACAAGTGAATGCTACCCGTTGTTGCTTTTAAATCGGCATAGCCTGATTCCTTTAACTCATCCAAGTCATACGTAATCGAACCATTTACCGTTTCGGCATCAAAGTCTTGAACGACACCTGTTAACGTAATTCCACCATTTATCGTTTTCGCATCAAAAACATCAATGTCTGCTTTTTTATACTCAATCGCTCCATTGACTGTTTCTGCCATAACCTTCTTTGCTTTCACTGAAGAAAACGAAAGCGCGCCATTCATCGCATTTACATCAAGTGTATCAACATCAAGCGTATCCCCACTTATTTGTCCATTAAACGTGTACAACTTAATATGAGTAAACGTAACTCGTGGTACGTAGACCGTCGTTTGCACTTTAATTGATTTCGTTTTGGTATGAAATAATAGCTTTTTTTCATCTACACGAAACGTTGATTCCTGCAAAAAGATACGACGAGCCTCTTCACTATTCTTTACCCTATACACTCTCGCCTTACACTCAACACGCACATCTGACTCATTCCAAGGCTTAAACGTAATGGATCCATTTTCTAGTGAAATATCTAATGACGTTGGCGAAACTTCGCGATGCTGAAAGATATGATCAATTTCAACAGCTGTCCCAAAGTTAAAATCAAGGTCAACATCTTTAATCTTCTGAATTGTACTTTCAATAAATGACGTAAACAAATTTGTTGTCGATGAAGCGGCTTGACGAGCACGCTCACGATAGTGATCCCCCTCATCCCACTTCACTTCCGTCGATACTTCTGCAACAGGAGTGTCGACTTTACGAGTTTGTTCAGGCTCCGTTTTTTCCATTGCTTCAAGAAGTTTAATTCCTTCTTCAGCCGTAATTTTCCCGTCCTCTATCATCTTTAAAATCATCTTTCGTTCTTCCAACAATCCCACTCCCTCATTCTTCAGATATGAGTCAAGCACAACAACGACTACTACACTATTGTATTACGAACAAACAACAAAACATGTTTCATTTATCTTCAAAAAGTTGATTTTCACCTTTTTGAAGATAAATGAAGCAATGAGTGAAGCGCCGTTGTCTCTTAAGCCGGTTGAGCGACTTTCTCAAACGGCGCACGGCGAGCAAAGCCATTGCCCATTCAAAAAGGTTAATTTTCACCTTTTTAAAGATAAATGAAGCAATGAGTGAAGCCGCAGTTGTCTCTTAAGCCGTTTGAGTGACTTTCAGCCATTGCCTCTTTACCTTTTTGAACGCCTTTCTCTAATTCTTTTGCAATTCTTTTTCTCGAACCAATTCATCCATCCGTTGTTTATCTCGTTCTAGTATCGGTTTTAAGTAAATTCCTGTATAAGATCCTTTGACTTCAGCCACTTCTTCTGGCGTCCCTTGAGCAACCAATTGCCCCCCTTTGTCGCCACCTTCTGGTCCTAAATCGATAATGTGATCAACTGTTTTAATGACATCCAGATTGTGTTCAATGACAAGAACAGTGTCGCCGTTATCAACGAGCCTCTGCAGTACTTTTAACAAACGATCAATATCATCCACGTGAAGTCCTGTTGTTGGCTCATCTAAAATGTAGATTGTCCGTCCTGTTGCTCTTTTATGAAGCTGTGAAGCAAGTTTGACTCGCTGCGCTTCTCCGCCTGATAATGTCGTGGCTGGTTGTCCAAGTCGAATATAGCCTAACCCAACATCAACAAGCGTCTGAATCTTCCGGTTGATCTTCGGGATATTCATAAAGAATTCCAACCCTTCTTCGACTGTCATAGCCAATACATCGGCGATCGTCTTGCCTTTATACGTAATATCAAGCGTCTCACGATTGTATCGTTTTCCTTCACATACTTCACAAGGTACATACACATCCGGTAAAAAATGCATCTCGATTTTAATAATGCCATCGCCTCGGCATGCCTCACAACGACCACCTTTGACATTAAAACTAAAACGACCTTTTTTATACCCTCTCACTTTTGCCTCATTCGTCATGGCAAATACATCTCGAATATCATCAAACACTCCTGTGTAAGTCGCAGGGTTGGAACGCGGTGTTCGACCAATCGGCGATTGATCAATTTCTATAACTTTATCTATTTCTTCAAGTCCAATAATTTCTTTATGCTGACCTGGTTTGTCTTTTGCTCGGTGAAGTTTTTGCGCTAACGACTTATATACAATCTCATTAATAAGTGTACTTTTCCCTGAACCAGAAACACCCGTTACCGCCATAAACAAACCAAGAGGAAAGGTCACACTCACATTTTTCAAATTGTTTTCACTTGCTTTTTTCACAGAAAAGGAGCGGCCATCAGACTGCCGTCGCGTATTCGGAACAGGAATAAATTTTTTCCCGGATAAATATTGGCCCGTTAAGGAATCTTCATTGTTCATAATTTCTTCTGGTGTCCCTTGGGCTGTAATTTGTCCACCATGAACACCTGCTCCAGGTCCAATATCAATCAAATAATCAGCCGCCATCATCGTATCTTCATCATGCTCAACAACAATTAATGTATTTCCTAAATTCCGCATATGCTCAAGCGTTTCAATTAGGCGATCATTGTCTCGTTGGTGCAAGCCGATTGAAGGTTCATCAAGTATGTAAAGAACTCCCATTAACGAAGAACCAATTTGCGTAGCTAGACGAATCCTCTGTGCTTCGCCTCCTGATAACGAACCCGCTGACCGGCTTAATGATAAATAATCCAAGCCAACATTTATTAAAAAGCCTAATCGATCATTGATTTCCTTTAAGATCAAACGAGCAATCGCAACATCTTTATCTGATAACTGAAGTTGTTCAAAAAAAACTTTTGCATCTTTAACAGAAAGCGAGACAACATGTCCAATGTGTTTGTCCCCGATAAAAACAGCCAGCGCTTCCTTCTTAAGACGAAATCCTTTACATGACGGACAATGTTTATGAGTCATGTACGCTTCCATTTGTTCACGAATGTAATCAGAGCTGGTCTCATGATAACGACGCGAAATATTGTTTACGACCCCTTCGAATACGACTAAATTCTCGCGTATTTGTCCGAATTCATTTTCATAGCGGAAATAGATTTTCTCTTTGCCGCTACCATATAAAATTTTATCAAACAGCGATTCTGGAAGTTGCTCAACAGGAGTATCCATATCGATTTGATAATGATCGCATACAGCTTCAAGCAATTGCGGATAATATTGTGAACTAGTAGGCTCCCAAGCTGCAATGGCATTCTCACTTAAAGCCCTAGAACGATCGGGAACGACTAAATCCAGATCAACCTCAAGCTTATGACCGAGGCCATCACAAGAAGAGCACGCCCCGTATGGACTATTGAATGAAAACATTCTTGGTTCAAGCTCGGGAATCGAAAAGCCACACTCAGGACAAGCATGATGCTGACTAAACAGCAACTCCTCCTCTCCAATGACATCAACTAATACGCGCCCATCTGCTAACGCCAGCGCTGACTCTAAGGAATCCGCTAACCGAGTATGTATGCCGTCCTTGATCACAATACGGTCGATGACTACTTCAATGCTATGCTTTTTGTTTTTCTCAAGTTCAATCTCCTCGGCTACTTCACGCATCTCACCGTCCACACGGACACGGACGTAGCCTTGCTTTTTCATATCCTCAAGTACCTTCACATGTGTTCCTTTTCGTCCAGACACAAGTGGAGCAAGGATTTGCATCTTCGTCCGTTCTGGATACTCAACTAAGCGATCAACCATTTGTTGAATCGTCTGCGATGAGATTTCAACTCCATGTTTGGGACAGACTGGTTTTCCAATTCGTGCATATAACAAACGTAAATAATCAAAAATTTCGGTTACTGTTCCAACCGTTGAGCGAGGATTCCGACTCGTTGTTTTTTGATCAATGGAGATGGCAGGTGATAACCCTTCAATCGCATCGACATCTGGCTTATCCATTTGTCCAAGAAATTGACGGGCATACGCAGAGAGGGATTCGACGTAACGTCTTTGTCCTTCTGCATAAATCGTATCAAAGGCTAACGAGGATTTCCCTGAACCAGATAAACCTGTTAACACAACGAGCTTATCACGAGGAATTGTTACATCAATGTTTTTTAAATTATGCGAGCGTGCTCCTTTTACTACAATGTTTTCTAATGCCACCGTTTCCTCACCCTTCCGCTTTTAATTCAAGTACAAGGTCTCGAAGTTCAGCTGCTCGTTCGAAATTTAATTCGCGCGCGGCTTCCTTCATTTCCTTCTCCATTCGTTCGATCATCGCTTGTCTTTCTTTCTTGTTCAGCTTTTGCGTTGGTGCAGCATAATTCGTTGATTCTGTATCTTCTGCAACTTGAGTTGCTTGAATGACCTCTGGAATTTTCTTTTGAATTGTTTTTGGTGTAATGCCATGCTTCTCATTATGTTCTTGTTGAATCGTCCGACGACGTTTCGTTTCTTCTAAGGCCAAATACATTGACTTCGTTATTTTATCGGCGTACATAATGACATGCCCATTTGCGTTACGCGCTGCCCGACCAATCGTTTGGATCAAGGATCGATCAGAACGGAGAAAGCCTTCTTTATCCGCATCTAAAATCGCAACGAGAGATACTTCCGGAATATCCAGCCCTTCACGAAGTAAATTAATGCCAATTAACACATCAAACGTTCCCATACGAAGCTGACGAATAATTTCAATTCGCTCTAACGTCTTGATTTCTGAATGTAAATAGCGCACACGAATACCAATCTCTTTTAAATAATCGGTTAAATCCTCGGACATTTTCTTCGTTAAAGTTGTCACAAGAACACGCTCATTTTTTTCTGTGCGTGCATGTATCTCGCCAATCAGATCATCGATTTGTCCTTCGATTGGGCGAACATCAATAGTCGGATCAAGCAAACCTGTCGGCCGTATAATTTGCTCCACCATTTCTGGCGTATGTTCAAGCTCATATGGACCAGGTGTTGCCGAAACATAAACGGCTTGATGAACCTTTTTCTCAAATTCATCAAACTTTAATGGTCGGTTATCGAGAGCTGACGGGAGCCGGAAGCCGTGATTAACGAGTACTTCTTTCCTGGCTCTATCTCCGTTGTACATTCCCCTTACTTGCGGCAAGGAAACGTGGGACTCATCCATTATTAAAAGAAAATCCTCAGGAAAGAAGTCGATCAGCGTATACGGCGTCGCTCCCGCTTCGCGCAACGTCAAATGGCGAGAGTAATTTTCAATCCCTGAGCAAAAACCCATTTCAGCCATCATCTCAATATCATAACGCGTCCGCTGTTCGAGTCGCTGTGCTTCAAGTAATTTTCCATTTTCATGAAGTTCTTTCAAACGTTCTTCTAATTCAACTTCAATGTTGGCAATCGCCTTTTTCAGCTTCTCTTCACGAGTAACGAAGTGGGAAGCTGGAAAAATTGCGATGTGGCTCCGCTCGCCTTTTATTTCTCCAGTCAAAGCATCAACTTCGGTCATTCGATCAATTTCATCACCAAAAAATTCAACACGTATGCACTGTTCATCACGTGAAGCTGGAAAAATTTCGACAACGTCTCCTCTAACACGAAATGTACCACGTGTAAAATTGATGTCATTTCGGTCATATTGAATATCTACTAATTTGCGGAGAAGTTCATTACGGTCCAATTCCATGCCAACTCGCAACGAAACGACGAGATCACGGTACTCTTCCGGTGAACCTAACCCATATATACAAGAGACACTAGCAATAATAATGACATCGTTTCGTTCAAATAAGGCACTCGTTGCTGAGTGACGGAGCTTATCAATCTCATCATTTATACTAGCGTCTTTCTCAATAAACGTATCCGAACTTGGAACATACGCTTCTGGTTGATAATAATCGTAGTAACTGACGAAATACTCAACCGCATTGTTCGGGAAAAACTCTTTAAACTCGCTATAAAGCTGACCAGCGAGTGTTTTGTTGTGAGCCATTATTAAGGTAGGCTTGTTTACTTCTTTAATAACATTCGACATCGTAAAGGTCTTCCCTGTCCCGGTTGCCCCTAATAATGTTTGATGCTTCTCACCTTTTTTTAGACCTTCTACAATTTTTTTTATCGCTTCAGGCTGATCCCCTTCTGGTTGGTACGCTGACACAAGCTCAAACGTCTCACTCAATCAAATAACCTCCTACCGAACTGATTATAAGTACATGTATTATACCATAGAATACCAGTTATAAAGCAAACAATACGAACGTTTGTTTTTGTTTATAATTCACCTGACCAACCTTTCGAAGGCAGTATGCTCAAGTTGTCTTACGATTACTACTCTTCCTATTTTCAAGAATCTAGTTCTAAACCCGAAGGAGCTGAGTAGTATAAAGTAAGACCAAGTTCATTAATAACTACAAGGAGATGGTCATATGTCATCATGGTTAATCGCAGTTCTCGTAGTAGTGGCAATAGCTATCTTGGTATTCATGTCACTTAAGAGAAAACCAGAAACAGAAAATGATCTAGAGTCTTCTAAAAGAAGTTGTAAAACTTGTGAAAATACACTTCCCGTAAACTTTACTAAATCATTATGTCCACACTGTAAATCATTTTTAACATAAACATAGGAGAAAGAGAGACGTTGCTCACGTCTCTCTTTCTCCTACATTCCTGGTTTTTTCATTAGCCTTTTTCTTGCAACAGCAAGGCCTATGGCAAATGATATAAATGCAATTATCCCAACTACCCAAGACTGCTGATGTAAACCTAATACAAATAAGCCAATCATCCATGTCACGATCCAAGCACCAATAAGACTAAATGTAACTCTTGTGACGACAATCATTAACAGAAAAGGGATGACAAGGGCTAGGACAACGTCCATCATCCGGCTATTCAAACTCCTTTAATCAACCTTATTTTTCATTTCAATTATACCTTATACCTGCGATTGTTACGTATATTCTTGCCTTGCTTTCTCACCCTTTACAGTTACAACAAGAATATGAGTTTACAACTCATCTTAAATAATAGAATCCTGAAGATTCATATCATCTTTTATTAGCAAGACACCGAGCTGATGATGTTCTCCATCATAGAGAGCCCCTTGAGCAAAACGTATTTCTCCTTCATGGTTCAAGACATCCATTTTACAAAAAGCTGAATTGATTTGCAACGCTTCATAAAAACTGGTTTCCCCGCTTACCTCTTTGCCATTCACTTTGACAATTGTTTCGCCAACAGCAATGTTCATTTTATCAGCAGGGCTTCCAGGTAATACACCCAGAACAATACATCCTCTTGCTCGTGTCGAGAAAAAGGCTGGGCTTTTGCGATCACGATTTTTCGTAATAATAGTGAGAAGTTCTCTGCTCACAATTGCCAGAACCCCTAACACAATAGCTAACAACGGAAAAAAGTAACTACCAACAGCTAACAGCGCAAACAAACAACTTAATCCAATGACACGCAGGCCTGTTGTTTGTATTGGAAAAGCTGGAAGTGTCGACCGTACTTTTTGAAAAAATCCAATCAGAAATGGCACTAGTACTGGTTGCAACGTTGTATCAGCAATTGTAATAATTGGCCAAAATGACAACGTAGGAATGAGCCCCTCAGGAATAAAAAGTACAACAGGAACCATCCACAGTCTTTTAGCTCTATGTATCCCAACCCACTTTCCTCTTTTGCTTCTTTCAAGCAATGGCGATGTATATGTCGCTCCATTAATACGAATTAAGACTCCTTCTACGAGCATGAGCAAAACGAGTAAGGTCGCAACCACAACAATTGGAACTTGATCAAGAATTTGATAAAGTGGTGCAACCACTTCCCACTGAGCGAGTAGTGGTTTAATTCCATATAAAATTAACACAAACCCAAGTACAAACGTAGGAGTCATCCATCTAATTTGAAACGTTAACGCAAAAAGAATATAAATCACAGCCAAAACTGCAACAAATGGCAAAGTAATCGTCAAGCCTAGTGCCATCGTAACAACTGATACACATATTCCCATTAGTGTTGCTGATAAGAACGGAATCGTTATATCAGCCATTCGACCATAAACTCTTGTATGAAAAGCATTCCGTTCTTCTTTTACACGTTTACCGGAAAATAAATAAACAGCATATAATCCTATATACAAAAGCGGATTCACAATGAAATAAAGAAAAAAATAACCTAAACTTATAAAAATGTCATTTACCATAGTTGTATCTCCTTCAACTATTCTTTCTCCTTTAAACGTACCATACTTACGTAAAAAGGTACATCCTTCATAACGCGAAGGATGTACCTAATTAAATTCGACATGAACCCCATTTGTCCCTTTAAGATGAAAGTAAAAAGGGAAAAGCACCCTTTTTTTGTCAAAGGAGCAATGGCTTCGTACGTTGCACGCCTGTCTGAGAAGTTCGCTCAGATCAGGCTTAAAAGAAAGCAACGACTCCGCTCATTGCAAAGATGAAAGCAAAAAGGGAAAAGCACCCTTTTTGCTTTCATCTCTTAGTTTTCTTTTGCTTGCTTTATCACAAGTTCAATTGCTGTTTGAAGCTGGAGGTCATTTTCTTTTTCGCGAGCATGCTCAACAATTTGTTGTTGGATCAGTGAAGCTGTATCTTCATCGATTTCACCCGATGGCTCAATATTTTCTTCTCGTTGGAATGCAATTACAGCTTTTTCTGTCTGCTCATCAAAATATCCATCTGATCGACCTGGTTCATACCCAAGACCTTTTAACATTACTTGAGCATTTTTAATTTGTTCGCTCATCATATCTAAGCGAAACGGACCATCTTTCCCAATTGAAATAGGAGCTGTATAAAAGTAGTCTGGTTGCTTCACTTCCACTGTCGGCATAACACCTTCGCCGTTAATATCATTTCCAGCTGATGTTAGCCATCTAAATAAAGATAGCTTTATCTCACTTCCATCGCCGAGCTTAATTGTTTGCTGCACGGTTCCTTTTCCAAACGTTTGCTCACCAACCACATCATAATCTCCACCTTCAATTAAGGCAGCAGATAAGATTTCTGATGCCGATGCCGATGCACGATCTGTGATGCCGACAATCGGGTACGGTTTACGCTCATCCAGATTGGACATATAACGTACTTTTTCACCTTCTCGGTTCTCAATTTGAACAATTGGTTGTCCTCCTGGAATAATGAGTTTTCCAATATCCTCGACCGCATTTAAGTACCCCCCAGGATTCCCACGCACATCGATCATTAAACCATCAATGCCTTTATTCTCAAGTGCTTCTAATTTTTCTTGGAAGCGCTCCGCTGTATCCTCAGAAAATGATGTAATCTCAAGAAGACCGATTGTTATGCCGTCGCGTTCAATGACATCCGATCGTACTGTCTCAATCGGGATTACGCCCCGTTCAACTGGGATTTCAAATAAATCATTTGCCCCTGCACGCTCAATAGTTAAGTTTACGGTTGTCCCTTTTTCACCGCGAATTTGCAAAACTGCTTCATATAAAGAAAGTCCCTCAATTGAATTTCCATTAATTTCAATAATTTTGTCATTTGGCTGTAGACCTGCCTTTTCAGCTGGTGACTCACGGAATGGCGCAACAATTGTCACTTTTCCATCCGTCATACTCACTTCTGCGCCGATCCCTTCAAAATGTGAGCCAAGAGACTCGACAAATTGCGTTGCTGTCTCCTGATCCATATAAACGGAATAGGGATCTTCAAGAGTACGGAGCATACCTTCAATCGCTCCTTCAATTAGTTCCTGCTTATCCACATCATCGACATATTGTTCATGAATAATTCCTAGTGCTTTTTCAAACTTTTCTACTAATTCTTCATTAGAAAGTTCAGATTCGACTTGTCCATCATTTCCAGATGAAGCTGTATCCGTCTCAACACTTGGTTTGGCTGATTGAAAATAAAACCCAAACACACTTAATACAAGTACGGCTGCTACGATCATTAGAAACTGCTTTTTATTCATTTCTACCAACTCCCACTATGTCTAGAACATCACTTGCAGCCAACCCTTTATTTCCCTCTTCATTAGAGAAAGAGCAACTGATACAAATTTCATTAAAGTTGGCAACGGCTCCACTCGCTACACGTCTTTGGGAGTACCCCGCTCCAAGAGACATTAAACTTTGTAGCGACTTCGCTCATTGCGTCGAGGGTTTTCAAAAAAGGGAAAAGCTGACCTTTTTGAAAACCTTCTAAAAAACGTTTCACTTCACTTTATGATTTGCTTGTACATATTATGTTTCTATATTTATCCTCATTTTAGTCAAAGAATCAAAATAAGTCAAAACCCCACCACTCTTCTAAAATGAAGAATGATGAGGTTTAAAAATTGGTTTAACGTGGAATATACTTAAATGGGTCAACTGCATTTGATTTTGCACCATTCCAGCCACCTTCATGTACTTCAAAATGAAGATGTGCCCCAAATGATTGGCCTGTATTCCCCATGAGGCCTATACGTTGTCCTTTTGATACACTTTGTCCAGATGACACTTCTAGGTTCTCCATGTGAGCATATAATGTTGTAATAAGCTTGCCATTTACTTGGTGAGCAATCAAGACCGTGTTCCCATAACTACTAGAATAGTAAGCACGGACTACTGTTCCATCTTGAACCGCCACAATTGGTACGTCTCCTGTACGTCCATTTTTACCAATATCAATACCATAATGCATATTTCCGCCAGAAAAAGCACGTCTACCAAAAGTAGATGTAACCGAACCAGTAGTCGGGCGCATAAAACCAGAATTTGTTACAGCTGGCGTATCATGTACATTTCCACCTGAACCGCCACCTGAAGTTGAACCGGAATTGCCTCGAGATGCATTCTCCTGAGCTTGTGCTTGTGCTTGTGCTTGTGCTTGTGCTTGTGCTTGCGCTTCAGCTTGTGCTTCCGCTTCTTGACGCTGACGTTCTTCATAGTCTGCTAGTTCTTTTTTCAATGCTGCTTCTTGAGCACGAAGAATTTCCTCTGTTCCTTCAAGTTCACCAAGGTTTGCATGAAGGTCGCCTTCTTGTTGTTCAAGTTGATTCATAACCTTGTCTTTTTCTTGACGTTGAGATTCCAAGTCAGCCATCAACATTTCAAGCTCTTCTAAATGTCCTTCTAATTTCTCAAGCTCAATCTCAACTTGTACTTTTGCTTCCTCTAACTCAAGATGATCAGCAATATGAGCATCTAAAATATTTCGATCTTGTTGTGCAATAACTGATAAAGCATTGACACGGTCTAAAAAGTCACTAAACGTTTTAGCTCCTAAAATCACTTCTAAATAATTGACTGATCCGCCCGATTGATACATCGTACGCGCACGTTCTTTTAGTAATTCATCACGCTCTGCAATTCGTTCTTCAAGAACTTTAATTTCCTCTTGTAACTGCTCTATCGCTTCTTGTACTTCTTCGATTTCCGTACGTTTTTCACGAACCTTTTGATTCGTTTCGGCTACTTGGTGATCAATGCGCTGAATTTCGTCCGTCAATGCTTTCATTTCTTTTTCTAATTTGTTTAGTTCTGCTTCTGTTTTCTGCTTTTCTGCTTGTGCTTCTGACCGCTCGTTTTCGACGTCACTTATTTTATTCCGAAGTTCACTATTCGCCGAGGCTGTCTCACTAAATGAACCCCAACCGAAAGATCCAATTGTCAGTAAGACCGCTATCGTTATAAGCCCGACTTTCCTTTTCATTCAATTGCTCCCCCTTATTATGTAAATAACCGAAACGAATCACTAACCCTCTGCAAGATCGGTTAGTGGATTCGTTCTCCGTTATCTCTTACACTTTTAAAAATTTCCGTACCGACATCATACTTCCCCACACACCAATAAAGGCCCCAATTCCTACTAATAACCCTGCGATTTGCCATACATAAGGAAAAGCAGGTAATAGAGAGAAGAACATGATTTCAATTCGTGCTCCATAATTCGTAACTAAATAGGAATAACCGAACCCAATTAATAAAATCGGAATTAAAGCTCCTAAAATCCCTAACAAAATTCCTTCAATAAAAAACGGCCAACGAATGAAACCATTTGTTGCTCCAACAAGTTTCATAATTTGAATCTCTCGTTTTCTTGCAACAATCGTTAGTTTAATAGTGTTTGCAATTAAAAACATCGCGGTAAACATCATGCCAAGTACAAGCACTAAACCAATTGTCCGAACGAAGTCAGTAATCGTGAATAATCGCTCAACATAGTCTTGTCCGTAATTCACTCGCTCAACATTTTCTAGTGGTTCAATTGTAACAGCCACTTGTTCCGTTAATTGCGGGCTTGTCGCTCGCACAACAAACGAATCATTTAACGGATTTTCTGCTCGAATTGATTCAAATACTTCCCCAGCTTCATCTAAGCTATCGATTAATTGATTTAAACCTTCTTCTTTATCAACGAATGTGATGCTTTCAATATGTGGAAGTTTTTCTATTTCGGTAAGTAACTCATTTTGCTGTTCTTCCGAGGCAGTCAATTCAATATACACTTTGAGTTCAACATCATCTTCAATGCTTGAAGCGACATTGTTAACATTCATAATTAGCAAAAGAAAGACTCCAACAACAAGTAGCATTACGGCCACTGCACTGATTGAAGCAAACGTCATCCAACCATTACGACCTAAATTTTTTGTGCCTTCTCGAACATGACGTCCGAGGGTTCTAAGCTTCATAGCCGTAGCTCCCCCTTACTTCATCTCGGACTACTCGTCCACCTTCAATGGCGATAACCCGTTTCTTGATTGTGTTCACGATATCTTTGTTATGTGTCGCCATAATAACCGTCGTTCCACGGTGGTTGATATCATCTAAGATGTCCATAATTTCCCAAGCTGTATCTGGATCTAGATTTCCTGTAGGCTCATCCGCAATTAACACTTCTGGATGATTCACAATGGCTCTTGCAATCGCAATCCTTTGTTGCTCGCCACCTGAGAGCTCATCCGGCAAAGATCTAGCCTTATTTTTCAAATGAACAATATCTAGTACATCCATAACTTTTCTCTTTATTATATTTTGATTTTCTTCAATTACTTCAAGTGCAAACGCAACGTTCTCATAGACTGATAGAGTTGGAAGTAATTTAAAATCTTGAAACACTACGCCAATTCTCCGTCGCATTTTAGGTATATGTTTTTCTTTCAATGTTGCCAAGTTTGTCTGATCAATAAAAATATCACCTTTTGTCGGTTTCTCTTCCCGGTACATTAACTTAATAAAAGTCGATTTCCCTGCCCCACTAGGACCAACAACATACACAAATTCACCTTTATCAATGCTTATGGAAATCCCATTAATTGCCTTAACATTATTGGGATATGCCTTCCAAACGTCATTCATTTTAATCACAAATACTCACATCCCTGCATTTCTAGTAAGCTAACACTGCTGCACAGGATACTAGCTTGTCCGACAATTCGATGTAGAAATAGTAAAAAATTTCGCGTCTCTTGTCGTATCCTAAATCATTATAACATCTTAAAAAAAGAAATGAAGGACAATTATGTTACAATTTGATTTCATTAGAAAAACTTGCCCCTCACCAGGCGCATTAATAAAGAAGTAAACTAACGCCCTTCTACCATTTCCAACCGAAGCTTAGAACTCAGGTGAGGAGCTTAGTTTTTCTTACCTCCCACACTTCTTCCTC
>NZ_JAXBLX010000057.1:0-27991 GCF_037027555.1 Halalkalibacter kiskunsagensis
ATGAAAGGATTTCAATGACGTCAGCAACTACTGTTGGTTGAGCTTATTGAACTTTTATTGGTGCGAAAGTTGAGTTACTAATATTTCTTATTATATAATAATTTCGTTGAACGACTCGGGCTCCTTTAAGAAATCATATTTTTTTATTATGAGATTATTTCTCACGGTTATTGTTCTTTAATCCACACAACCATTTCTCCTTCTCCTCGATTACTCCAGGCATAATAAGGAATCGCTTTAATTTCTTTCGGTACTTTCTGATAAGAGTTGGTAGTATACAGTTGATCTTGTACTTGTGTTCTATCTGTCTGTAGTGCCTGACCTGTAAGTATTGTAATCCCATTTAGTAGGTCTGGTTCATGCTTAGCAGTTAGTTCTATGTCACCTGATAGAGTGACATCTTGTAAATTACTACCGTTATCCGCTTGTTCTAAGCAATACACAATTGGTCCACGCTGTAATGCTACTTTTCCAGCATTTTCTCTTACTTCTGGATGAGAACGTACTACTTCGACCGGCATCTCAAAGTTTAGATTTACTTGATCCCCTTGTTTCCACTCTCTTTGAATTTTTGCATACCCTTTTTCAACTGTATAGGTTGTCTTCTCCTCGTTTACCATAATCGTTGAATCCTTACACCAGCCAGGAATACGGACGGCAAGTGTAAAAATAGATAATTGTTCAGTTGAAATAGTGATGTTTACATTCCCTTCCCACGGGTAGTTTGTTTCTTGTTTCAAACTAATGTTATGGTCATTTAACGTAAATTGAGTTTCACCGCCAATATAAAGGTGAACATAGGCTTCATGTTCATTCGACGAATAAATATACTGACCTAATGAAGCTAGTAATCTAGCAATATTTGGTGGGCAGCAGGAGCAACCGAACCATTGTTGTCTCGTTGTTTTCACCGTTTTCATGTCTTCACGATGATTTGCTGTATGCGGCCATACTTCAAGTGGATTTACGTAAAAATAACTTTTCCCATCAAGAGAAATTCCACTTAGAGCACCGTTATACAATGCTCGCTCCATAATATCAGCATATTTCCCGTCTCCATCTATTTGGACCATTCGCTGTGCCCAAAAAATCAGGGCAATTGCAGCACATGTCTCTGTATAAGCTCTGTCATTTGGCAAGTCATAATCAACCGTGAATCGTTCTTGATGAGCAGATGAACCGATCCCACCTGTCACATACATTCGCTTATTGACGGTATTTTCCCAAAGTTTCCTAGATACGTCTAGCAATTGTTCATCCTGTAATTCAGCTGCTAAGTCGGCTATTCCACTATATAAATATACGGCACGCACAGAATGACCTTCAGCAGTCGTTTGTTCTCTTATCGGTTGATGCGCTTGGAAATAATCATAGTTTATAAAACCCCAACGGTCTCTTCCCTCACGTTCTGCTGCTTCTACATCAAAATAATGCGGGTCTTTTTGACCACGTTCTTCTATAAAAAATTTGCATAGGTCTAAGTACTTTTGATCATTTGTTACACGATATAACTTCATTAGAGCAAGCTCTATTTCTGGATGTCCAGGATACCCACGTTTCTTTCCATCTTCAGGACCTAAAACGCTAATAATATGATCAACTAAACGGCTGACAATCTTAATCACTTTCTCTTTTCCGGTTGCCTCGTAATAGGCCGTTGCGGCTTCTATTAAATGACCAGCACAATACAGCTCATGATCATCTTTTAAATTTGTCCATTTTTTATCTGGATGGTTCACGGAGAAAAATGTATTTAAATAGCCATCTGACTCTTGTGCTTGTTCTAGCAGGTCAATTACATCATCCATCACTTGTTCCCATTTCTCATCATTTTCAACTGCAAGAGCAAATCCTACTGTCTCCATCCATTTGTATAAATCACTATCTTGAAATACCATCCCGTAATGTTTTCCTTCTTTCTTTCCTGCAGCAATTTCAAGATTAGCAATTGTATGACTTGGTTCTGCACCTGGAATTTGATCATTCAATGCATTTCATTGGTACGGGATGATTGCTTCTCTTACGAGAGTCTGCCATTTCGACCAAAATGGATCAATAATTTTCACTTGTTTTAACCCCACTGGCTTCATATTCATACGTAATGCTTGTACTTTTTTTATGTGAATCAACTCCCACCTATGATTTAATTGTTACTTTCGGCACACCTAACCCTTCCGCTCCTCTTTTGGACGTACTTAAATATGGCGAATACCGTTTAATCATGTCAAGACCTAGTTTTGCTCTACGTACCCTTTCACGGCATAACTTCATGGACGTGTCTTCTAAGTGAGTTCCCGAAGGATAAATGTTCGGTGAATTTCTCAATCCAAATTTAATATAAACTGGAGCGGCCACACGAATAATTTCAGGGATTTCATAATGACGAATATACCCACCAATGTCATCTGGTGCTTCGACATAGATATCGATTGGAATGTCCACGACTTGTCTAATCGCCGCTAAACGGGCAAGCGTTAAATCCGTTGGAACATTATAAGTATCTGCTCCCATTTGCTCAATCAATCTGATTGAAATCGGATTGGATTGAGCCATCTGCACGGATATTTTCACAACTAAATCATCAGGGAGCTCCCCTGCTTTTTTGGCTTCATTTACTAGCCATAATAATCCCTCATCAGCCACTAAGATGCTACGAATTCCTTTTTGACAAGCACGTTTCACATCTTCTAGAGCATAAACTAATTGATCCATTCCTTGCGAACGCAAACCGGCAATTTTGCCTGCACTTGCATGCTGCATCGGCGTGATATCCCACGAGCCTCTTGGACCAACAAATAAACTCACTTCCAAATTCTCATCACGACCTATTTGTGCCATTTCCTCTAGTTCATCATCAGTTAACAGCATGATTCCACTTCCTTGAGACACGCGATGAATATCAACTTCGTATTCTTTACAAGCATCAATCACAGCGCGAAAAGAATTAGGTCCTTCTACACTCGGGATTTCAACTCTGTACTCGGCACCATCTGGAAAACGTTTTGTTGAGCTCGGTAAGTCATGGCAATCACTACTTGGCAAGCCTAATTTTTCGATAAACCGTCTTGATTTCTCCATATTCATTTACCTCCTTATGCTTTTGTTGGATCCTTACTAATAAGGACTTCCGTTTTATAATCATGAGTGGCATCTTCAGCAACTGGTAGAGGAACCACACCATTTGCAGCATCTGTGTGACCAACCAAACGGTTGCTTGGTGCAATGTAACGTTGACGTTCTCGAATGGTTTTCATTCTTTCTTCTCCAAGACCTTGACGCTTATCTTTTATATGAGAAAAAGCAAAGACTAGTTCACCATTGCGACAGGCGTCCTGATCAAGACATTGAATTTCTTTTTCTCTTAAGTTTAAATAAAGCAAATCCCCTGTTTTTAAATATAAAATTCCTCCACCTTCGTAAGCTTCAGGCGTCATGTGACCAATCGCAGCGCCATATGACACACCGGAGTACCGCCCGTCGCTAATTAACGTTGCTAAACGTCTTAACTTCCGGTTCGCATTAATGTGTTGCATCGGGGTAAACATCTCAGGCATCCCGAACGCAACTGGACCTTGACCTGCAATAATGATGGCAATTTTCATCACATCCTCATTCACCATCTTCTCAAAAAGAACATCATAAGAGTCCTCATTCCAATCCTCGTATAATGTTCGGTCATTTTGATAAATTGTAGCTAACAAGTCTTCATGTGAAAATTGTTTCGCTTCTCTGATTTCTTCCAATAGATTCGAGTTTAACAGGTTCTTATTTGCCTCTTGCTCATTTTCATAATAAAGACAGAGGGCTACCTTTTTATCAAAAGCATCTAATTGTTGCGTAGCCATTCCGCTAATTTTCACAACCGCACTCTCAAAGAAGTTTCCTGTTAAGACATCAACACCACTAAATGTCCTTCGTGGTTTCGACAAAATCACAGGATTGTCTCTCACATTTGATGCTGGCAGGTTATCTGTCCTTGCAAGCCTCTTTTTCCACGCTTGACCTGTTACAGTTGGTGCATCGGCATCCATTGGGACACCGTTTTCAAGTAACTCGTAAAAGACCGTTTCCATTCCACGGCTTTCATTATTGCAGCACTGCATCGCGAGTGAGAAAATATCCCGCCCTTCCGTTAAGCTATAATTGAACAAATCTGGGATCGGATGTTCACTGTGGATGTTTTGAACGTCCCATAAACTAAACCTATATCCGCCATAAAGCATTCCAGCAACCATATGCATCATTAAATTGGTTGATCCACCTGTTGCGCTGTGGATACGGATTGCATTACGTATATTTGCCGCTACAATATTCGAAACACCAAATACTGGATTATTAATTAAGGAAGCCAAACTGTCAACAGCTTCATTCACTTCCCTCTGTTCAGGAGGGGCAACAAGTAATTCTAGTGCTGGATGAACAAGACCCATTCCAGCTACAAGGTGTCTAGAACTATTTCCTGTCCCATTAAACGCACAGACCCCTCCTTGTCCATCGCATGTAGCAACAGCTAACCTTTTTTCATAATCCTTATGACGTTCATGCGAGAGGATACCTCTTTCTCGCGCACGTTCGAGAACACCTTGGAAGGCAGTGTTAGATGAGCATTGTAAAATATAGGCCATCGCATCTCGCAAATCATAGGCGATATCGTCTGCCCCTTGTTTTTCTGCGTCAATCGCTACATCCTCTAAGTCTTTCATTAATTCAACAGGTATCGTCCCACCTTGCAGAACATGAGCTGGTGCAAACGTTGCAAAAAAAGGGGCCTCCCCGCGCGATCTACGTAAACGGTCTAAATGAGCAAGTGCACTAACAACACCAAGTGGCTGTTTATCACAGCCCTGGATAACAAATGCCCCGTGGTAACTATGAGATTCAAGCTGATTGACAACCATTTGAGCTACGGCATTTCGACTTTGAAGTGAGTAACTCATCCCTTGATTGTTTTGCGCGGTCCCGTCACACATAACAGGAGTCGAAAAATAAAAAGGAACACCCCCATTTTGCCAAATACGAATCGCTGCTCGTGCAGACGTTTGGAAATCCATAATATGGGCTGGATGATCTGAAGAACCTCCAATGATTGCAATTCTAGGAGCATTTTCTTCAAGACGATTATAGATTTCCTCTAAAGACCAATCCGGAGTATCCCCTTCATATGTTGGACCTAAGATTTGTTTTGAGCGATCAAGAAGCCCTGCAACGGTAATCGGCTCGTTCGCTTTCCCTTGGACATTATCGCGATATGGGTTTATATGACTTTCAATCTTTGGAAAGATCCGTTTCATTATTACCTCTCCTTTCTAATTCGTAATGCTGTCAATGATTAATAAAAAATTGAGAACAACGACAATTCACTCGATGTTCTCAATTTTTTCTACATGGCTGATTTATTTTGCTAGTCTAATCACATTCCAAGAAAGCTTTGATAGGGCTGCTGTTACCGTACCGCCATCTTCTTTTGCGGTTCCGTTACGATGAGGAACCACATTATCACGTGTTACTTGATTCGTAGCCTTTACATCATCATTCTCTAATACGAGATGTTCAACTACTTTGTACCCTTCTAAACTTCTAACATCACATTCTAAATACAAAGTTTCTGTTTGATGACGGTTTACTGCAAAAATAGTAGCCGTCTCGGTTTCTTCATCATGTACAACAACTGTATCTAAATAAGGAACATCTGTAAAATCCTTACTATCATATTTTGGTGATGAAACAATCGAATGAAGCGCAACTCCTCGCCCAAAAACAGATGCGTGCATATATGGATAGAAAATCGGCTGCTTCCAAGCTTCTCCACCCTTTTCTGTCATGATTGGTGCAATGACATTTACAAGCTGAGCTAAGCAAGCAACTTTCACGCGATCGGCACGCTTTAACATGGAGATTAGCATACTCCCAACTAGTAAAGCATCTTCAAATGTATAGATATCTTCTAGTTGAGGTGGGGCAACTGCCCATGGTTCAATCTTATTGTCAGCTTCATTGGAATGGAACCATACATTCCATTCATCAAATGATAAATTAATTGTTTTCTTGCTGCGTTTCTTCGCCTTCATATAATCAGCAATCGAAATAACAGAGTAGATAAATTGATCCATATCTAACGATTGAGCCAGATAGTTTCCTAAATCATTATCTCGGTTCCCATAATACGTATGTAGTGAAATATAATCTACATGGTCATACGTATGGTCAAGTACGGTAGCTTCCCATTCTGCAAAGGTAGGCATACGACGATTAGAACTACCACAAGCAACTAATTCAATAGACGGGTCAACCCATCTCATCGCTTTTGCTGTTTCTGCTGCTAAACGCCCATATTCATCTGCTGTTTTATGTCCGATTTGCCAAGGCCCATCCATCTCATTTCCTAAACACCAAGTTTTGATTTTATGGGGGTCTTTATACCCGTGGGAGATTCGCAAATCACTCCAATAAGATCCAGATGTATGGTTACAATATTCTACTAAGTTACGCGCAGCATCGATTCCGCGTGTTCCAAGATTTACTGCCATGTTCACTTCTGCATCAATTTTTTTCGCCCAGTCCATAAACTCATTTGTTCCAATATGATTTGTTTCCGTAGTTCTCCATGCTAAATCTAAACGTCTCGGACGTTCTGCAACCGGCCCAACGCCATCTTCCCAGTTATATCCTGAGACAAAGTTTCCACCTGGATATCTTACTAGAGGAACCTTTAACTCTCTTACCATTTCAATTACATCTTGACGGAATCCTTGTTCATCTGCAGATGGGTGATCAGGTTCATAAATTCCTTCATATACAGCTCTACCTAAATGCTCAATGAATGAGCCGTAAATCCGCTCATCAATTTTCCCAATTTTATACTCTTTATCAACAGTCATTTTTGCTTTTAGATTCATATCGCATCTCCTTATTAATCATGTACGAACGGATTTTTTTATAAAGATATACCTTGCAATCTACTATTTTTTCGAGTCTCTCCCTTACCATTTAGGACTTCCAGGATATGGACAGCTTTTTTCAATCAACTTCGCCCTATGGGAAACTATAGCTCCTGAATACATACATGTTGTCCCATATTGAAGTGATGGACAGCGCTTACAAATTTCTAATCTTCTTTGATAGAGTTCGTCCTTTACCACTTCTGGGAGATCCAGCTCTGGATCCGAATAGTAAATAACTGGTTCGTCAGATACTGTGATATTTCCTGCACATCCCTTACAATGATTTAGCGCTTTCAAATTCTCGCACCCTTCCTTATTTATTTAGCTGACAAGGAAACGATTTACATCGGAGGTAATTGGATGAATAATTGATTATTTTCAATACCGAAATCAGTGAAATCGACTGATTTTACATTCTCTGGTTTTTCAAATGTGTTATGAGCATCGACGCTCGTAGCTGTTAAAATTCTCCCGTTAAAATTTAAACGCTCGATTTCCAAACCACGAATATCTATTGCTATACTGGAAGTACAGGAATGTTTAGTTGTTTTAAAGCTTCTAAAACATCGTTTCGAATATCATTTGTATTAGGAATTTCTGAGTCTTCCCTACCTTCGTGTACGTACACGAAATTTTTTAAAAAATTTAAGAAAAAAAAACGAAGAACTCATACAATAACAACATTACGTGTACGTACACAATATCAGGAAAATAAAAAAACGTCAATAGTAATTATAGAATTTTCAAACTTTTAAATCGATTCCCCTCTGACAATTTTATAATCGAGTAAAGGAGTTGATAGGTAGGCATCCTTTTCAATTTTATGAATCATACTCTTAACTGCTTTTTCCCCTATATCCACAATAGGATATTGAACCGTTGTCAAACGAGGCGTTATATACTTTAGCATATCAATATCATCAAAGCCCATCACCCCAACGTCAGTAGGAATCGAAAGCCCTCTTCCTTTCAAATAATTCATCACTTCAAGGGCATACAAGTCACAGGAACAAACAATTGCTGTTTTTTCGGTTTGATTAAACGTTATTCCCTCTAATGCATCAATATATTTTTTATCTCTTACTACGAGAGGTTGATTTTCTATATTATTTTCTCTTAATCCTTGCAGGAAGCCTTCTAATCTTTCTTCTTGTGTATAAATATTAGATACTCTTTCAAATGCTAATGGTGGACTCACATAAATGAACTTTTTATAGTTTTTCTTTACAATGTAATCAACGGCATCCTTCATTGCTTCTCGTTCTTGTATTCCGATATACTCCCAATCACTAGAAATATAATTAAAAATAGTAATAATCGGAGTATTAAATTTTTGTAAATAAGAGTTAAACTCATTTCCTTTATTCACCGTAAATAAAATGATTCCATCTACTTTCCTACTTACTAAATATTCAATACATTTCTTCTCATTCTCAGGATTTTTGTCAGTAAGCGTAATATAGACAAAATATCCTTGTTCACGAGCCTTAGACTCAATCGCATTCATCAATTGCGCAAAGGAGCGATTATAAAGGTCAAATAATACGATCCCTAACGTCATCGTTTTTCCCATAACGAGACTTCTTGCAGTGTAGTCAGGTCGGTAATTTAATTGTTTAGCTACCTCTAAGATTTTTTGCTTGGTCCGCTTATTTATCCCGGGTCGATTATTTAATGCACGGTCTACCGTCCCAGCTGATACACCGCATACCCTTGCAATATCTTTGATTTTTACCATTCATTGGCTCCCCCTATCCTATCCCATTTGACTTAGTTACATTATAGTTTATTAAAGGATAAATGTCTTTTCATTTGAATTTTTTAACTTTACACTTTTATTTTTGTTTTGTGTTTCCACACTTACTCTTGATTTTCTATTAATCTGTATTAACATAATAGGAATAAAAACATTGTTCATCCAGTAAACGAAGAGGTAACATTGAAAGCGTTTTAAAAATTAATGATATGTTCTAACTTAACGTTGAATTTATCAATTTAGGAGAAGACTATGAATAAATCTGAAGTGCACAAACTCTCTCTCTTTGCGATTACTTGGCCTATTTTCATTGAATCTTTTTTGCATATGACTCTACGGACAGCTGATACCTTTATGCTAAGTAAAGTATCAGATGATGCAGTTGCAGCAGTGGGCGTTTCCAATCAAATCGTCATGTTGTTGTTTTTCCTTTTTCAAGTAGGTGCTACAGGAGCAGCCGTTGTGATTGCACAGTATCTCGGAGCAAAAAAATATAGTGAAATTCGAAAATTCACCTGGACTGCGATATCGTTTAATTTTTTATTTGGACTGCTGATTAGTTTAACCATGGTTATATTTAGCAAAACTTTTTTAGGATTTTTTAACTTGGAACCAGAGCTGTTTGACCAAGCAAGAATGTTTTTATTAATAGTGGGTGGCGGTCTATTTTTACAAGCGATGATGCTTACCATATCAGCTATTATTCAGGCCCATGGTTTTACAAGAGACACCATGTTTGTAACAGTTGGAATGAATATTATAAACATATTCGGTAACTACGTCCTCATTTTTGGAGCACTAGGATTTCCTCAATTAGGGGTAACCGGAGTGGCTATTTCGACGGTCGTTAGTCAGTTTCTAGGCCTTAGTATTAACTTTATCTTGTTATTTAAACGGGTAGACGTTAGGCTACATTTCAAGGATATGATCGATTGGCAAAAGGATCGTTTTTATAAAATTTTAAGTGTTGGAATCCCCTCAGGAATTGGCCAGCTTTCATATTCAATGAGTCAAATTGTCACAACCGGATTTATTGTCGTACTTGGACCAGAGATGTTGACCACTAGAATTTATACGTTAAATATATTACTTTTTATTATTGTTATCTCTATTTCATTAGGTCGTGGAACCCAAATTATCGTTGGACATATGATCGGAGCCGGTGATTTCGAAAAAGCTAATAAAGAAGCTTTAAAAAATTTACGATTGAGTATGCTGTTGTGCCTAGGTGTAGCTCTTATTTTGGTTCTTGTCCGCGAACAAGTGATGGGACTTTTCACTGAAAATCCTTTAATTATTTATACTGGAGCAACCTTGCTACTCATGGGCGTTATTTTGGAGCCCGGAAGATGTTTTAATATTGTTCTTGGTCAAGCGATTCAAGCTGCAGGTGATGCAAGGTATTTAATGATGAGTTCGATTATTACTATATGGGGTTTTAGTGTTCCGATGTATTATTTACTAGGCATCCACTGGGGATTTGGATTAATCGGCATTTGGATTGCCTTTATTGCAGATGAATGGTTAAGAGGATTAATTTTATATAGGCGTTGGAAAAGTCGAGCTTGGGAGAAAAAAGTACTCGTTCAACAAGAAAAAAACATTTCAAAAGTTACAGGTTAGTAAAAAAACCGCTCTCTGTCATTTACAGAGAGCGGTTTTAGGTTACTGCGCTTCATTTTCATCCTCCATAACTCTTTAACCACTCCACTAAATCCCCATACTTGTCCACACTTTCCCACACCGCTGTTACATCTGTAATCAAATTGTTACTAGCTTGTTCTTTGTCTGGTGCGGGTTAAATGATAGAATCACTTCAGTAAGTTACATAATGAATTTGGGAGGTAATCTATATGAAAAGGCACATCGTTTCATTAGTAACCGTAGCCGCTATCGTTGGTACATTCAGCTTTGGGATGAATGTATCAGCTGAAGAAGTAGTTGTTCAAAAGGGAGATACATTGTGGTCAATTGCCAATAAAAATAATGTAGAAGTAGAAGAATTAAAAGAATGGAATGGTCTTTCTAGCAATTTAATTCTTATCGGGGATCGTTTAACTGTGTCAACTGCAGAGCAGTATTCAATAAAAAGTGGAGACACACTGTCATCAATTGCATCACAATATGACGGAGTTTCTACTAAGAATCTGCAGGATTGGAACCAAATTGATAATCCAAACTTGATAGTGACCGGGGATATTCTAACAGTCTATAAAAGTGGAAGTAAGTCGACTACTGATGATGCTCCAGTAAAAGAAAAGCAAGTACAGCAAGAAGAGCCTGTACAAACAACAACAGACGAATCTACTACAGATACAGACGAGAATGTAGCAAAAGAATTAACGATGACAGCAACAGCGTATACTGCATCATGTAATGGCTGTTCTGGGATAACAGCCACAGGCTTAAACCTACTAGACAACCCTGACAAAAAAGTAATATCCGTTGATCCAAACGTTATTCCACTCGGGTCAAAAGTATATGTTGAGGGCTACGGAGAAGCAATAGCTGGGGATACTGGCGGCGCGATAAAAGGAAACAAAATCGATTTATTTATCCCAGAGAAACAAGATGCTATTAATTTTGGGGTACAAGAAGTAAATGTAAAAGTGTATAAATAATAATAAGGAAGAAAGAACCAATTGACTCACATTGATTTAATTGGTTCTTTCTTTTCACTACATTATTCCTGTTTACGAATTGCTACTTGTGGTTCGCCGTAGAACTCAATTGTGATATCATCTTCATATTCTACCATCCACAATCCCTCACCTTGTTTAAAATACAAGGTTTTTTCTCCTGCACGAACAGGATATAACATATTTGAACTGTGATTAAAACTAACCTCTGTCTCTTTAACTTGCTCATCATATAAAAAGTAAAGTTCCTCTTGTGGTTGAATGTTGTCAACCATATATTCAACCATCTCTTCTTCCCAGTTAGCATGCGATCGAATGGCTTCGATGTTTTCAAAATGCTCACTATCTTCAACAACTGTTCGAATGATTGAAATTTTATTATCTTTTTGTTCAAAAAGCTGATATCTTGTTGTAGCATGAGCTTGGTGACCATATCCTAAAATGTACTCGGTTGTTTCACTATGAAAAAATGTTTTCCCTTCACTTAAATATCCACTATGCTCTAGCTCATAATTAGTAAAAACCTCGTAGTTTTCTACCGGATTCACTTCAGGATTAAAATCATTGTCTAATTCGTTGTTACTAGCTTCTTCATGCTGATTTTCATTTTCACTACTCTCCCCTTCATCGATTACTTGACCTTCCTGCGGTTGTTGGTTAGGTTGCCCTTCATCCCCTCCTTGTTGCATAGGTTCTTCTCCTAAGCCTGTAATAACAAAGAAAGCAAATAAAAAGACTGCAGCTACTCCTCCGAGGCCAATTATTGCTTTTTTCATAAACCTTCCTCCTCTATCTCTTTTGGTTTCTCTATTTAAATCCATTAATGATTGATACATCTCTTCCCCGGTGATACGTCGAGCGTACCTTGCTTTCGCTCCAAGTTCAAGTCATAGTCAATAAACCATTTCCACATGTTAGGTGCTTTTTTTCTATTTTCATCAATGGCAACATTTCGAGCTATTGTAAAAAGCCATGTTTTCGGGCTTGAATCGCTTCTAAATGAATCGTATCCCATCATTGCTCGAATAAACACTTCTTGAACTAAATCCTCGACATCAGTTGAACCAAACCGATAAAGTAAGTAATGATAAATATCGTTACTATATTGATAAAACCAATCGGATATTTTATTATGACTGGACATAGAACACCTTCTCCTCGGCTTTATTTCCCTCATTCTTTATTAGACGAAAAGAAAGCTAGGATTATCGCACTTTTTATTAGTTTTTTTATTTTATTTGTTAACAAAGAGGAGCAAGTCATTAAGACTTGCTCCTCTTGATACCGTCATCTTTTAATTTTCTAACACCCATTTTTTTATTGCGTTAGCAACGCCGTCCTCAACATTTGTCGTTGTCACCCAATCGGCCGATTCTTTAACGAATGGTTGTGCGTTTCCCATGGCAACACCTACTCCTGCAGCGTTAATCATTGCCAAGTCATTTAAACTATCTCCCATTGCAAGAACATTATCCATTGTAATACCCATTCGTTCGCACACTTTTTCCAACGCTATTGCTTTGTTCACACCTGCTGCGTTAATTTCAAGATTTGTTGGGCTAGAATTGCTAACTTCAAGCGCTTTATTGTTTGATAATTCTTCTAAAATGATTTGTCTCACTTGATCATCTTTAATATCAAAGCCGAACTTCATCCATTCATGAGTAGAAAAGTCCTCCGGAAATTCTTCTCTCCAAACCTTCCCCACTGTGGCAGCCCAGCAATTCGTATTGTGTTTTTCTTTCAATTGCCACATGTATTCTATGTATTCAGTATTTAAAAGCTGTCTTTCAACTAGTGATCTCGCTTCATCCCATATTTCACTACCATTTACTGTGATCAAATATGAACTAAGAGACAGTGAATTGACCAGTTCATCACATGTCATTCTTGTCCTACCGGTACTAATTACAACATGAATACCTTGTTTCTCGGCTTCCTTAATTGCTTTACGATTCTCATTCGATATTTCATGTTGATCGTTTAACAGCGTTCCATCCATATCAATTGCAATTAATTTTATTGGCTTTGTTTGTGCCATTTCCTTCCCTCCACTTTTCTAATTTTACTTTTATTGTAACAGATTCAGTAAGTAAAGACTGAAAAAGCACATGAATTAAATAATTCTTAACAAACAGTAGCCACCTGAATTATTCTCTCAACAGCTACATATATAGTTTTTCAACCTCATTACTCTTCAAACTGCAGTTGAAAAGAACGCGGAACAAACTCAGGTGTTTTTCGACCCAGTATATGCAAAATCATTTTTGATACCAATACCCCTGGTCCCAATGCTTGACCAACACTTATCGTTGGGATTGTCTTTTCTGATAACCAAACCGAAATTTGGTTATCTGTTATATAACTTGGCAAACGATCGACATACCCATAAACTGGAAATGACAATTCACTCATTTGTTCAACTGATAAATCCTTTGCTATGCCAACGTATTCTTCAATTGTCATTCCATTTGGATCAAACGTTAAAACGGTCGTCCCAAAACCAATAGCTGCAGCAGTAATTACATATAGCTTCTTTTTTCGAGCTTCACGATGCAACATGACCGCATTTGCAAATGCGAAAAAGTCGATGGCATCAATGACATAATCTACCCCTTTTAAGAACTCGGTAACATTTGCTGTGTTTACTCCCTCTTGAAATGTTATGATTTCTAGCCGCGGATTAATTGACCATAGATGATCTTGTAGTGCTTTAGTTTTATTTATACCGATCGTTTGAAACGTCGCTGCACACTGTCTATTTATGTTTGATTCATCAAAAACATCAGGATCTGCTAATACCAAACTGCCAACACCTATACGTGCAAGTAACTCTGCTGTGAAACCACCTATGCACCCGCATCCAGCTATAGCAATCCTCGTTTGTTGAAGAAGATAGATATCCTGCTCACTCATTATCCCTAAATTTCTAATAAATTGTTTCGCAATCATGATAAAACCCCCTTCTTTACGTTCTTGTCAGAAGTCATTAAGAATTTATACATCTGATACTTTTTCTCTTTAATATGCTGCAACCCATCTTTTATTGGAAACATACAAGGCATGCTATTAGAACCTAAATATATTTTTGGTTCGCCAATGATTTGAAAAGGATAGTCAAACAAACGATTTATATAGCGGAAAACACGTTGATCAACGCAACATATCCATACCTCAATCTGATTTTCTAATGAATATTGCATAATCGTTCGTATCAATCCCAACCCTACATTGTGTCGGGGAACTTTCGTAAACGCACTAACCTCTACTAAGCACGCCGTTTCAACCTTTTTTAACAGTTCCAACTCTGCATCATAGATTATGAAATTACGAATTGTTGGTAACTGATCAAGTTGCTTTCGAATAAGCCGTGTTACGCCTACCACTTTTTTTTGATCATTTGTTTGGGCGATAAAATAAATTGATTCCTCGTCATAGTTATCTATTTCATTACGATGAAAGAATCCTAATTCTATATACCTCTTATAATGTAGAGCCTTGGCTTCCATTTTTAATAATCCATTTGCTTTGCTATAGACATATGAATTCTTGTTCATTATTTTACCTCTCCTTTGATAAGTAATGCCCTACCACTTCACTATAAGACATTCCATAAGGAGATTGGCTACTTTTGTCAGTTTATGTTAGAAACACTTGACATTTGTTTAGAAATGGCAGCGATTTAAAAATAGCGAACCACCCAATATTCTATTTCATTTTTTCTGCATTATTAAGCCGACTAAGTAATATATATGAAATTAAAGTCTTTTCAAAAAATATCTAGGTTATCCTAGTATTCTACTTTATAATAAAGCTATAAAATAAAAAGGGAGAGTGAGCAATATGAAAGTTAAAGTACTAACACCTATTTTTGCCGAATCAGCAAGCAGGTTGGTAAACAAAGCAAGTGAATATCCTGAGACGATCCTACTGAAAAAGGATCACTGGGTTATTGACGCTAAAAGTCTCTTAGGATTATTAGCTATCTCTCTTCAGCCTGGACAGGAAGTTGAAATTGAAATTCAAAATGGTAACAATACTGAAGTCATAGAAGCTCTTTTAAATTTAGAGTTATTTGAAAAAGCTTAATTGATAACAGAAAGAACCAATTAGCTTATTGCTAATTGGTTCTTTCGTGTTGTTTGGCTCTATCCAATATGTTTCTCCTCACGATCTTGTTTTAAAAGTGAACGTTTATTGCTTATTTCTGTTAAGTCATTTCTCTTTAGTAAATATTGCATATGTTGATATGGCATAGATCCATGCCCCTTGCCTTCTGGCAGAGTAAATTGAACAATATTTCCACTATGCCGGATAACGGTAAGTATGTCAGCTGAATTAAAATGACCTTTTATCACTTGAGAGATTTGATATTCGGTTCCTCTTTCAATATTCATTTGAGTGACCCCTTTTTTTCTATTTATTCGTTATAATTTGTTCCAATAAATAGAAATATATACGCTGAAATAAAAATGATCAAATTATTCCTTAGTTATCTCATGAATTACCTCATGTACGACCCTCTCACTTGATTGAACTGCTCCTTCCATATACATTCTCCATTCAGAAGCAGTTTCCGTTCCTGCCCAGTGAATCGGTCCAACAGGGCTAGTGAGTGATGTTGCAAATTGGCTAATGACACCTGTCGCAAAATGAGTTGCATACCCACCGCGAGTCCATTCCTCAGCCGACCAATCTTTTTCAAACATTGCAATAGGGTAAGCAGCTTTCTCACCAAAAAGGCGTACCAATGCTTTCTTTACTTCTATCTGCCTTAATTTTAAAGGTAATGTTTCAATTTGTCTCGCTGAATCTCCTCCAATTAAAATAGTTAAAACACCCCTTCTTCCATCTAGTGGTGAACTATCAATCGTGAGCTTCACGGGAGTTTGATCTGAGTAAGCAGTCCCGCTTAAACCAGCCTCTCTCCAAAAAGGGCGTTCATATACACAAATCAATTTGATAACGGAAGGCAAACCTGCCCGCTCACTTAACTGAACACGCCTCGCTGGAAGCGGCGGGTCAAAGGATATTCGAGTAAGTAAATTAGGTGGCGTTGTCACGATTACTTTTTTTGCTTGCCATGATTCCTTCCCCGTATAGACAGTGACCTTCTTTTCGTTATACATGACACGTTGAACCGGTTGATTCAATTGGATTGTCTCACCTAATGAATCTGATATTCTGTTAATGAGTGTTTCTGCACCTTCTGCGATCCAATAATCTTCTGCTGCTAACAAATGATCAATAGACCCAGCAGCTCTTATGCACCATAAAAAATCAAGAGCTGAAACCTCATATACATTTGCACAGAGCGCTTCTTCAATCAAAAGTTTGGCAAAAGACACCCCTGCTTTCGTGAGTAAAATAGTTTTTATTAACTCTGCCACTGTTATCTTATCTAATTGTTGAGCAAGCTTTGAAGTCCAAGGTGCACCTGAAGGAATCTCCCTGCTGATTTTATCAATTTTTCTTTTCATCTTCATAATGTCTGCAATTACAATAGGAGACATTATCGGCAACTTCCCATTTGTCTGCTTCCTCTTTCCTTGCATTTCATAAATGGTTTTGCCCGTTCGAAACGTCGGAACTAGCTGAAGTCCGAATTCTTCAATGAGTCCCAACATCCTTTTGTGATGCGGGCCAATCCACTGCGCCCCTAAATCCACTGTTACACCATCACTAGAAATGGTACTATGAATTCTCCCCCCAAGACGGCTTCTCGCTTCTAAAACAACATATGAATAATTGTGTTTCTTTAATTCAAGTGCTGCTGTTAATCCAGCTAATCCCGCCCCTACTATGACTATATCGACTTTCTTTTTATTAGACATGGTGCTCCCTACTTTCTCCAGTAAACCAATTACATTATTATTTAGGATAGGGATATTTGAAGTCTTTTTATTCATTGTCAATTCGAATTAGTCATGATCGGCATGATAGAAAAGATAGAAAGAACATAGTGAATAATCTCTATACTTTTCATTAAACACTTACGTTTGTACTTTATTATTTAAAACTTTCTATCTTCACTCTAAAAGTCCATACCCCTATTAGATGGAGTTCCTTTTTGCATAACCTCTTAAATGGAATCTTCAGCATTGATATACCCTTTTCCGTAAACATTTCGATCTAGGTTTCTCCATAAATCAGTCCCTTTTCGTAATGCTTTTTTCACTTCATCAGGGGTCATGGCTGGATTTTGTTGAAGCATTAATGCAACAATACCCGCACATATTGGAGTAGCCATGGACGTCCCTGATAAAACAAAATAGTCCGAGCCTACTCGAGCTGACTTTTGTAATTTATCTAAATAGGATCTAGGTGAACGTAAAGAAACAATATTCACACCAGGTGCCAATAGATCTGGTTTCTCGACTCCATAAAGGGTAGGTCCTCTGCTAGAGAAACTTGCAACATCATCATCTGCCCTTTCCTTCGTATTTCGATCATCAAGCGCACCTACTGTGATCACCTGGTCGCTAATTCCTGGACTTGCAATTGTTCTTGCATTTGGACCTTCGTTTCCGGCAGCAACACAAACAACAATTCCACTTTCCCAAGCTTTTTCAACCATTTGAACCATTGGATCATCATTTTCCTGATCATACCGCTGCGCTGGCGCTCCTAAGGACAAACTAATAATATTGATTGGTTGACCTGGGTTTCTTTCATTATAATCGATACACCATTGAACGCCTTGCATAACCGTTTCTAATGAACCAGACCCTAATTTATCTAACACTTTTACTCCAACTACATTTGCTTCGGGTGCAGGCCCTGCATATAAACCTGATGAAGCCGCGCCATTACCAAGTGCATCCCCTGCACAATGGGTACCATGACCGTTATCATCATAAGGGTCTGTTCTTTCATTAATAAAATCAACAAAATCAACGATTCGTCCTGATAGATCGCTGTGAGCATAAATGCCTGTATCAATGACAGCAACTGTTATTCCACTTCCTGTAAGTTTCGCCCCATTCCTTACCACGTTTCTTGCATTTGCTGAAACGACTGCCGTATCTAGCAATGCTTGAACTTCGCGATTTAATGAAATCTTTTTGATGTGAGAGCAACTAGATAAGAGCTCCTCTAGTACTGCTGGTGTAAGATCAGCACTACAGCACGATATTGTTGAAAATTCATTCCTCATCTTGCAACCATGGTGTCTAGTAAATACTTGATTCATTTCATGACACCCTTCTTCATAGCACTCATTCTCAAATTCAATGATAACCGTCATTTTTTTTGTTCTCTTTATAAGACTCTCAGCCATATTGTGCAAAAAGCACGGTGTCCACTTAAATGGTTTATAGAGATTTAACACTTTTTCTCTTAAAGGATAATCTAATTTATGAGAGTGCGTTCTCACCATTTGAATCATCGAAAAACCAAACATCTTTCACTCCTCCTTTGACATTAGTTCTTACTTATTCTATGGAGGTTGAAGTAGATTGGTAGCAATACCTGTCTAGTCTCTAGTAAAATATGTGATTGTCCACATCCCATAAGCTTGACCCTGTCTATTAATTCCCCGCATTTTTGAATAAGTAAAAAGGGTCTGACGCCGCCTAGTTAGTAAAATATATGAAGTTGATCTCTTCTGAAGATCGTCATATATTTATACGCTAGGGGTCAGACCCTTAGTTTTTATTCAGTTACCTTCTAATTCAGCTTGTATTTACACGCCTTTATACGCCAAACGGTATACTTCAGCTAACTCAGTTACTAGTGGTAATTTCGGATTCGCCGTTGTACATTGGTCCTCAAATGCACGCTCAGCTAAATAGTTTACTTTGCTTTCAAATACTTTTTCTTCAACACCATTCTCTTTAATGCTCATTGGGATATCCATTTCTTTTGCAAGCTTTATAATGGCTTGAACGAGGCTCTCTACACCTTCTTCTGTCGTCGCTGCCGGTAAGCCTAGTACTCTAGCAATCTCAGCATACCGTTTGTCTGCAACAAAATGCTCATATTTTGGAAATGCTGCAAATTTCGTCGGCTTCTTCGCATTATACCGAATAACATGTGGCATTAAAATTGTATTTGAACGTCCATGGGCAATATGGAACTCTGCTCCTAATTTATGAGCTAAACTGTGATTAATTCCAAGGAAAGCATTGGCAAAGGCCATCCCAGCAATGGTTGATGCATTATGCATTTTCTCGCGTGCCACTTCATCGTTTCCATTCCGATAAGCACGAGGTAAATGCTCAAAAACGAGCTGAATTGCTTTAATTGCAAGACCATCTGTGTAATCATTTGCCATAATAGAAACATAAGCTTCAATCGCGTGCGTTAACACGTCCATTCCCGTATCGGCTGTAATATGTTTAGGAACCGTCATAACAAATTGTGGGTCTATGATAGCTACATCCGGTGTTAACTCATAATCAGCTAGCGGATATTTAATGTTTTGTTTTTTATCCGTAATAACTGAAAATGATGTCACTTCAGATCCGGTTCCTGATGTTGTTGGGATCGCAACAAATTGCGCATTCATTCCTAATTTCGGATATTTAAACACACGCTTACGAATATCTAGAAATTTCTGCTTTAAGCCACCGAAATCTGTATCTGGATGCTCATAAAATAACCACATTCCTTTCGCAGCATCCATTGCAGATCCACCACCAAGAGCAATGATACAATCAGGCTCAAAGCTTCTCATCATCGCGGCGCCTCTTTCGACTGTTTCGATTGATGGATCTGGCTCGACATCAGCAAAAATTTCGCAATGAACATAGTCTGGTCTTTGACGCAAGTAATGCAATACTTTGTCAACATAGCCAAGTTTCACCATTCCAGGATCGGTAACAATGAATGCTTTTGAGATATTGGGCATTTTCGCTAAATATTGCGTTGAGTTTTTCTCAAAATAAATTTTGGGTGGAACTTTAAACCATTGCATATTTACATTTCTCCGAGCTAATTTTTTGACGTTTGTTAAGTTGACTGTTCCAACATTTGAAGATACAGAGTTCTTCCCATAAGAGCCACATCCCAGTGTCAATGATGGCAGAAATGCATTATATATATCTCCAATTGCACCTTGAGATGAAGGGGCATTAGCAATGATTCGGCAAGCCTTCATTCTCATACCAAATTGTCTAATAACCGTTTCATCTTCTGAATGAATGACAGCCGAATGTCCTAGTCCACCAAATTCAAGCATCTCCTCTGCACGTGTTAATCCTTCTTCAGTTGAACGTACACGGTAGCAAGCGAGTACCGGGCTTAGCTTTTCTCTTGATAACGGATATTGTGGTCCAACACCTTTTAATTCAGCAAGCAAGATTTTCGTATCCTCTGGAACCGTAACACCAGCAAGATTTGCAATTAAAGCCGCAGACTTCCCAACAATATCCGCATTGACTGCACACGTTGTTTCATTAATCACAAGCTTTTCAACTTTTGCCTTTTCTTCTTCGTTCAAAAAGTAGCATTTATTATTTTTAAGTTCTGTTTTCACTTCTTCATAGATGACATGATCAATAATAACGGCTTGTTCAGACGCACAAATCATGCCGTTATCAAATGTCTTAGAAAGAATTAGATCATTCACTGCACGTTTAACATTTGCCGTTTTTTCAATGTAACATGGAACGTTTCCTGGTCCCACACCTAGAGCTGGTTTACCCGTGCTATAAGCAGACTTGACCATCCCAGCACCACCAGTTGCTAGAACTAGAGCAATGCCATCGTGATTCATTAATGCTTTGGTAGCTTCAATCGAAGGTGTCTCAATCCATTGAATGCAATGCTCTGGTGCACCAGCTAAAATCGCTGCATCCCGCAAAATACGTGCTGCTTCACTACTGCATTTCTGCGCAGAAGGATGGAAAGCGAATATGATTGGATTTCTTGTTTTTATAGAAATGAGTGCTTTAAACATTGTTGTAGATGTTGGATTCGTGACAGGTGTAACACCAGCTATAACACCGACCGGCTCTGCAATTTCAATAAGTCCATTATGTTCATTTTCGGAAATGATGCCAACTGTTTTATCATATTTTATATTATGGTAAATATATTCTGTTGAAAATAGATTCTTAATAATCTTATCTTCATATACTCCACGCTTCGTTTCGTTAACTGCAAGTTTAGCTAACTCCATGTGGTTTTCAAGTCCAGCTAAGGCCATTTTCTTAATAACCTCATCAATTTGCTCTTGATCGAATGTTAACAATTCAGTTAATGCCTTTTGTGCGTCTTCAACTAATTTGTCTACTGCTTTTAATACATCTGTCTTTTCAACCAATTTCTTTTGATCTACAGCCATGTTAATACCCCTCCTATTTGTGAAACGTTTCACATGATTTCATTTAAAAAAAGCTATGCACATACGGGATTGCGAGGTATCTTAGTAACAGATATATCGGCAATCATTCTCGTACCATTTTTTATCAAACATACATAATTTACTGTCCAAACATAAGCAGGAATTTCTTCGTCACCTTCAAACATCATTGCCTCAAATTCATCATTGACTAATTCTTCAAAATTTTTCTGCGTATAAGTTTCAGTATCTGTTGTAAAATCTCTCCACTCACATAAGATCATTTGTCTCCCTCCTCATTCTTTCTAGGTGAAGCTTCTTTCTAAACTGATCATACTCTTACCTTTCGTTAAAAAAAGTGATATAGGTCACAAATAAGAAAAATATTTCAAAATATCTAAAACTAGGCTATTGCCCTGTCACTCTGTAGTAGTTTACATAGGCTATTAACGTATTCATTTACGATAAATTTGTAGAGGAGCTTGATCATGAATCCATATCAATATTACCCTGGTTATGTACAACAGCCAATGTCTTATCATAACAATCCCGTTTTCAGACAACCAACACTTGACGGGAGAGTCGATCAACTTGAACAGCAAATCGAGCAACAAGTAACCGAAATATCAAGACAAAATCAAGAAATTCAACGGTTGAATGGTGAAATTAATCGGATAAATGAAGAAATCATTCGCTTAAATCAAAATGATGAGCGTAATTTTGACCGTCTACGCAGAATGAATCAGCGATTGCGTACAGTAGAGAATAACCTGAATATTCCATATACAGGTGGCAACGATGGCTTCTAAATAAGAAAAAACGCAAACCGCGGTTCCTTTAAGGAGGTTGTCTCAAAAGGTCGCTTTTGACCTTTGAAACAACCTCTTTTTCCATTTTTTCCCTCGCAGGACATCTATTCCATCCTCAATTAACATACTAAATTCTCCAGCTTAAGAGTAAAAATTCTGATATAACAATAAAAAATCAAGTAATAAAACCTATGCGATTTTATACTTGATTTCCTATCTTATTTCTAATTTTCCCATCATCGGACCTACCTACTTTTGATGCCACTGTTTCCCTTCTCAAAAATAGATACACTATCAAGACTGTTGTTCCCTACTTTAACGATACCCTTTCTTTACCCTTGCTCTTAACTACTTGTTCCATTAACTCGTATTGATACAATTTTAATTTGAATAATGCTAACGGATCTTGGTACTTTTCTGGGCTTGACTTCAGTTCATGAAGGGCCTCATTTTTTTCACTAATTGCTGACTGAGCCTCTTCTGTCGCTTCATTAAACACGTTAAATGGATTCCTAAAAAACATATCCATATCACGATCCAATGCTTTTTCAAATAATTCAAATTGCATCAGAAACTGATTGCTGACTGAATCAGCTATTTGTTTGTAGTCTTCATTTTCGATAAACTTCTTGTACATTTTCTGTAGCATCGCTTTGTTTGTTGGGAGTACGCCAAATAACTTTCCTGAACTTTTCAGTAAGATCTGTGATGGTGTCAAGCGTAGCAAAATGTTCACATTATCCAAATGCACTCCATTTGTCATTCGATCTATATCACGATACCAGTCATCGAGTACCCGAAAATCGCATTGTAACTTTAAGCGCTCCTCACCATACAGCGCATTAAATCCTTCGCTCATCTCTTTTAAGAAGGATTGGCTTTGAATAAATTCTACATTGCCAATTTCTAGCCACTGTTGAAGAGAGTTTGCTAGTTTTGGAATAGCCGTTTGCTCTAAGTGTTGTTTAATTTGCTCATTCATTTTTTGATTTAATTCAAGATGAATGGTTCGGAAATCACTTTTTTCTCGAACAAAACTAGAACAGTTTTGCAATAACTTCGGGATCGTGACTTTTAAATCTTTTTTTGTTTCTTGAATAATGACATGATAAGACTGTTTAATCCCTTGCATTTTCTCTTTCTGAGCATCTACTAACTGATTATTTGCCCCTGTAAGCTTAATAACCATTTCCTCATTCCAAGTGATTTCATCCATCAACTGGCTTTCCATATCTACTCGTTTTTCTAGCAGATGCGTAATAGTCGTTCGAATTAACTGAAGCAAATGTCCATTTCTCTCTGTTTCAACTGTTTGATTTTTAAACATCTCACTAAGGAATTTTGGCATATCACTTACTCTTGAAAAAGTAAACACTTTTGCATTTGGAAAACACATTAAAATTCTTGATTTTGTTTCTTCAATCATTCGATTAATTTCTTGTTCATTATAAATTGCGTCTAGTTTATTGATTAGAAAATGAATGGGAAGATTTGGTGCAAGCTTTTGAATTTGTCCAATCTTGTATCGTTCATCCTCACCAAATGATTTATGTGCATCTAAAACAAATAATACTCGATCTGCTAAATGAATTTCAGGACAACGTTTATTTCCTCTTGAGCTTCCTAACTTAGGAGAATGCAGAAGCGCAATAGAGTTTTCATGTAAAAAAGAACTTGGTAGACAATATTCAAGAATGTGCGGATCTGGTAATAAATGTACTTCTAAATCGGCCTCAACATCTTGATGAATTGCCTTATCCGTTAATGCACGAACCAAGCGCTCTTTTCCATATTTTAGCATCACCGTGGAGTTTAGCTCTTCTAAATTAGTTTCTCCAACCATTAGATTCATAAACGATGATTGTTCATTTGCTGAACTCCCAATTACTAATAAATGATTTACATTAAAATTTAGTAATTCCTGAATCATCCACTTTAACCGATTGCCGACTTTTAATTCATGTTCGTCTGCCCACTGCATAATGGATTCAAATAATAACAAACTTTGTTCCAATCCATCTTCAGAAATTCTTCCTTGTTTAAGCAGTGTATTCGCTTCGTTAACAATCGCTTGGTTGATACTTGATGGCCTTAGCTCGTTCCAAGCAAGGACTGCTGTTGAAACGATCGCTAATTCAGAAGAGCCTGTCACTTTCAGCCAATTCGTCAATAGATTTGGAATAACATTCTCTAGCTCAGAAAGATAATAACTCCCATTAATTAACTCCAAATAAGTTTCCTTATATTTTCTAGATAATTCTTCCCAATTATTAGAACGTTTTACTTCCATTTGTAAGAAGAGATGGTCAAATTCAACAATCCATGAAAAATAGTAATTTTCCTGCTCATAGCTATTCCAAAACGCTATTGCCATTTGTTCAAACTTGTCTTCATCAATTGTAAAAAGGGTTTGTAATGTTTTTGTAAAGTAAGCTGGTTCGATGCTTTTTGTTAATCCTTTATCTATATAGGTATTTAAAATACCATACCATTCAATTGATTCAGTTCGTAATGATTCACTAACGGCAAGCTCAATGGCACTACTCCAATCCCTATATTCTTCAAAAAACGAACGAGCTACATCCGTTACTGTAGGATAGTCCGGATTCATTGCCACAATATTTTTGATTACTTTTGCTGCCTGATCTAGCAACTGTTGATCCATATAAACGGAAAACAATTGCAATTCTATTTCCGTGGTCAGAACTATATTGTCAGTATTGATAGATAAATACATTTCCTCTGCATCTGTCAGTTGACCAAGCTCATAATAACTATCAGCAATGTTTTTCTTCGCCCATGGCTCTAGTTCATTATGAACGTTTTGCCATTTAAAAATAGCTGTCTCAAAATCTTTACAATGATAATAGACTTCTCCTTGAGCAAAACGAATAGTAGATAGATTTGATTCTTCACTCTTTTGTTCAACTAAAAATTCCTCTGCAAGACTTTTTATCGGTAGGTTTCCGTCATGGGATTCAACATTATTTTTATAATGGATCTTTTTGATCAGTTCATTCTCTACTGTCATAGTCAATTCCTTCCTTGATGTTAATTTGTAACGAGAATACAATTCCCTAATCAATTTTATTAAAACGTTCATAACTTTATTCAGCTATTGTAACAGAAAATTCATGTCTATCAATTTTCAATTTAACTACAAACTATGTAAAATTTCATAGATACCGGTTAATTATTCCACGTTTTTTCATATTATCCTCCTATTCCACAAATTTAGATTAAAATAAGTGAAAAAAACTGAATTTATTGTCTATTATAAAATGTTACATAAACGTATGCTATAATGTCAATATGTAACGCAACCAAAGGAGGTTAGACATGGAATATGTACAACCGATTCGACGAGTTGAAAAAATCAAAATAATGAAACATTACTTACGTAAACGTTCCAAACGAGATTATTTATTATTTGTATTAGGCATTAATACAGGTTTACGGATCAGTCAAATGTTAGAACTAAAATGTAAAGACGTATTAGATAAAGATTCCCCCCGAAACTTCATTATTCAGACCACTTCCGATTACGAGGAAATCTACCTAAATCATAAAGTGAAACAAGCCATCTCAAATTACGTCAAACATTCAAAATTAAAAACAGATGACTTCTTGTTTTCTGCTTCTAATAAAAAACAACCAATTACAAGGCAGCAAGCTTACCGAATCATTAACCAAGCTGCACAGGAAGCAGGAATATGCGACAAAATCGGTACACACACATTGCGTAAAACATTCGGTTTTCATGCATACAAACAAGGTGTGGCTGTTTCGTTCTTACAAAAACGATTCAACCATAAAACTCGCAGTGCTACTTTACGCTATATAGGAATAACCGATGAGATCAATAAACCACCACAAATTGACGTGAATTTATAACATCATTGAGAGAAAAAATTAGACTATATTGGAGAGGATCTACTGGATGATAAATGGAGCTTTAAATACAGATTACTTTATATTACTTGTTGCTCTACTTTTAATTGCAGGTGTGTTAACAGCAAAATTTTCGACACGACTAGGGGTACCTGCCCTTGTTTTGTTCATGTTAGTTGGGATGTTAGCTGGTAGTGATGGGATCGGATTTATTTATTTCGACAATGCAAAATATGCACAACTAATAGGAATACTCGCTTTAGTCGTTATTTTATTTGAAGGCGGTTTGCAAACAAAGTGGTCCACTGTCAAACGAGTAGCTATACCTTCTTTATCTCTCGCTACACTCGGTGTAGTAATAACAACTTCAATCGTTGCAACTGCAGCTAAATTCATTCTTGTTGTTACGTGGATGGAAGCTTTTCTATTTGGAGCAATTGTTGGCTCGACTGATGCCGCAGCTGTATTTGCCGTCTTGAAAGGAGTAAACCTTCGTGAGCGCCTTAGTTCTATTCTCGAAGCCGAATCAGGAACAAATGACCCTATGGCTGTATTCTTAACTATTTCTTTTATTCAATTATTAATGACAGATCAGCCTAATTATCTATTGCTCGTCGGAGCTTTTTTCTGGCAGATGGGTATGGGACTTCTCATCGGGTTAGGACTCGGTATGGTTGCTTCCTATGCGGTCAATCGCATTAACTTAGATTCAAGTGGTTTATACCCTGTTTTTGCTATGGCCTTTGCCTTGCTAACCTATAGCATAACAGCTCTTATTGGCGCAAGTGGATTACTAGCTGTTTATGTCGCTGCGCTTGTAATTGGGAATAGAGATTTAACCTACCGTCACTCTATATTCAGATTTAACGAAGGGTTTGCCTGGATGATGCAAATTTTAATGTTTGTTATTCTCGGCTTGCTTGTCTTCCCTTCTCAACTATTTGATCTTGATATTATCATTAAAGGATTTATCTTATCTTTTATTTTAATCTTAATTGCTAGACCTATTGCTGTGTTTCTTTCAACAATAAAAATGAATTTTGATTTTAAAGAAAAACTTTTCCTCTCTTGGGCTGGATTAAGGGGTGCCGTTCCTATTGTCTTAGCAACATTCCCGATGATTTCGGGGCTTGTTCATAGCCAACTGTTTTTCAATGTTGTTTTTTTCGTCGTGTTAACATCCGCTTTAATTCAAGGCTCAACCATTGCTTTCTTTGCTGAAAAATTGGAGTTAACAGGTACAAAAAAAGAAACTCCTCTTCATTCTCTTGAGCTTGTGTCAATCGGAAAGGCAAATGCAGAAATTATTGAAGTTGAGATAAATGAAGATGATGTTGTTGTCAATCAATCTCTTGCAGAAATTGAGTTTCCAAAAGATGTGCTGATTAATGCCATTATTAGAAACGGAGATCTGATTACACCTTATGGTGAGACAACGATACAAGCGGGAGATACACTCTACATCCTTGTCTCCAAACAAAGTAAAAAAGAACTGAAACGAATGCTTGATGAGAAAGATTTGTCCGAACATGTAAGTGCAAATCAGTAAAAAAACACAAATAGAGGCTATCATATAAAAGGTATAATCCTTTTATAAAATGTACCCTATAGAGTAGACACTTTGAAAAAAGGACTACTTTATAGGGTTCTTTTTTGTATACTTAATTCAT
>NZ_JAXBLX010000058.1:0-27305 GCF_037027555.1 Halalkalibacter kiskunsagensis
CGCTCGACTTGCATGTATTAGGCACGCCGCCAGCGTTCGTCCTGAGCCAGGATCAAACTCTCCATAAAAGTGTTTGATAGCTCAAGTTATATCACGCTAGCGATATAACAAATGCAATTTTACTAAATTGCTAAACATTGACGAGAAAACATGTTTCTCTATTTCGCTTGGCTTTTGTTCAGTTTTCAAAGAACTATTTTGTCGCTTTGTCAGCAACTTTATTAGTATAACTTATCACATTAACGATGTCAAACAACTTTTTAAGTAATGTTTTGTTTCGTCTTGGCGACAAGTAATAATATAACACATATATCTTTTACTATGCAAGCATTCTTTTTATTTTTTTAATAACTCCTCAATATACAATGAATTTTGATTTTCTAATTGTACAATCGATTGGTCCGAAAGCAATTTCACCAATGACCTAGTAGGATTCTTTTGATCACAGTAAACAATTTCTGCAATATCTCCAGAGTTTAATCGAACGATTTCTCCTACAGATACTTGTGTGAAACTTTCCAATAATGCTTGGACTACTTTCAAATCAAATTTGCCAAACTGCTCTTTAGAAATAGCTTCAAGTACTTGGTAAGGGGACTTCTTCGCACGATAATAGCGCTCAGAGGTCATTGCATGATAAACATCTGCAACAGCAACAATCTGACTAAAAATATGTAGTTTATTCGCGTCGGTTCCTAAAGGATATCCACTACCATTAAGACGTTCATGATGCTGCAAAACTGATAATAGTACTGAGTCTGAAATTCCAGTAACATGCTTTAACATTTTATAACTATGAATGGGGTGCTTTTTCACTTCTTCAAATTCAATAGAAGTTAACGGACCTGGCTTTTGTAAAATTGCTGGAGATACTTTAGCGATACCAATGTCAGCTAACACGCCACTAAATCCAATTTGTAACCAATCTCCCTTAGAAAATTGTAATTTGTGTCCCAAATACACCGAGAGAATACCAACATAGACAGAGTGATGAAAAAGATAATCCTCCTTGTTGGTGTAATGGTGAAGGTGTAATAAATGTTTGGGTTCATTGATTATCTGTTCAAATAAATGAATAAAAATTTTTCTCACTTTCACCATTTCTACTAACTGCCCAGCCTGCCAGTTCTGGAATAGTTTCTTGAATTGTTTTACGGCCTCTAAGTATTGATAATGATAGTCTTTCGGTATATGCTCTATTGCCAAGTCATTATCATCTTTTCTATCTCGCTTACTTTTCATTCCAATAGGTATAAATTTTTCGCCATTTGCCAGTACTGTTTCTACTTCCACAAAGTCTACTAGAAAAAAGTGGAGCATCTCAATTAAATTATTCGTAAGTACAGTATTTCTTTTTATAATAGGAGAATCAGATAATCCATAGACATCTTTAGTTAGAATACATCCATTTTGTAACTGAACCGGTTTCACCTTCATGCAGTTCCCTCGTTTCGTCTTCCGCTTTCTAATCATTATACGTGACGTGCTATAACAAAAAAAGGTAACTTACTAATAGAATTTATAATATGCTTTTCTTTCATAATTTGACTATATTTTAGACTGCTCAGAAAAAGCTGTTAGCAGGGGCATTAATTGTATGAATGAATATAAAAAAGGTTGTTGAGACAAAGTTCCCAACAACCCCTTTTTTATTCATCTTTCTCATCTACGGGTTCATTTTCCTCAATCGTTTCTTCAGTTTCCTGAACGATTTCCTCACCAGTTTCTTCCATGTCATCTTCATCGTCAATATCAACGCGAGCAACTGTTGCTACTTCTTCACCCTCATTTACGCGGATCAACGTTACGCCTTGCGTATTACGGCCTGTTGTTGATATTCCTTCTACTTGCGTTCGAATAATGACACCACTTGCTGTGATAATCATAATATCATGTTCTGAAGAAACTATTTTCAGCGCAACTAGCGGACCGTTTCTATCAGTGATATTACAAGTCTTAATTCCTTTACCTCCACGGTTTTGAATACGGTACTCCTCAATTGGTGTACGTTTTCCATAGCCTTTTTCGGTGACAATTAAGACGTCATGTCCATCCTCAATAATATCCATTCCAACGACGTGATCATCTTCTGAAAGAGAGATACCTTTTACACCAGCTGCCGTTCTTCCCATTAATCTAACATCATTCTCAGGGAAACGAATCGACATTCCTAGCTTCGTACCTATAATCAACTCTTGCTTTCCATCAGTTAAACGGACTCCATGCAATTCATCTTCTTCTCGTAAATTTATGGCGAATAATCCACCTTTCCTAATGTTAGCAAATGATGAGAGTTCTGTTCTTTTAGCTACGCCATATTTCGTTAAGAAGAACAAATAAGCATCCTCAGTAAATTCTTCAATTGGAATTACCGTACTAATATACTCACCTTGCTCTATTTGAAGGAGATTGATGATTGGTATCCCTTTGGCTGTACGTCCTAGCTCAGGAATTTCATACCCTTTTAAACGATACACTTTTCCTTTGTTCGTAAAGAAAAGGATCGTGTGATGCGAATTGGTTGTAAAGAGATGTTGAACAAAATCATTATCATTTGTCCCCATAGCCTGTATCCCTTTACCACCACGTTTTTGATTACGATACGTAGAGATTGGCAAACGTTTAATGTATCCATGATGAGAAATCGTAATCGCAATATTAGTACGAGGAATCAAATCCTCATCTTCAACTTGATCCTCACTCATCGAAATAACAGTACGACGTTCATCGTTAAATTTCGACTTTACATCAGATAATTCTTCACGAATAATATCGAGAACTTTTTCTTCATCTGCTAAAATCGCTTTTAATTCGGCAATACGAGTCATTAATTCTTGATATTCACCTTCGATTTTGTCACGCTCTAAGCCAGTTAGACGTTGTAAGCGCATGTCTAGAATAGCCTGCGCTTGCTCATAACTAAGTTCAAAGCGCTCCATTAGACCATTTCTTGCAATCTCAGTCGTTTGCGAAGCCCGGATCAAACTAATCACTTCATCTAGATGATCTAAAGCAATTCGTAAACCTTCAAGGATATGGGCACGAGCTTCTGCCTTACGAAGTTCAAAAGCTGTACGACGCCTAATTACTTCAACTTGATGATCTAAATAATGTTCAAGACACTGTTTTAGATTTAGTACTTTTGGTTGTCCACCAACAAGTGCTAATAGATTAATACCAAAGCTCGATTGCAGTGACGTCTGTTTATAAAGATTATTGAGAAGGACGTTGGCATTGGCATCGCGTCTTAACTCAATGACAATACGCATTCCATTTCGATCCGATTCATCACGTAAATCCGTAATTCCATCAATCTTCTTTTCTCTTACCAATTCAGCAATTTTCTCAATAAGTCTTGCTTTGTTAACTTGATATGGAATTTCCGTAAAAATAATTTTCTGTTTTCCGTTCTGTTCTTCGATCATTGATTTTGCACGTAGCGTAATCGATCCACGCCCTGTTTGGTAAGCTTTTCTTATCCCCGAACGACCTAAAATCTCAGCACCTGTAGGGAAATCAGGTCCTGGAATATATTCCATTAAGTCTTGAATCGAAATATCGCGGTCTTTTGATAACGCTAGTACGCCATCAATCACTTCTCCTAATTGATGAGGAGGAATATTCGTTGCCATCCCAACGGCAATACCTGATGCTCCGTTTACTAACAGATTAGGAAAACGCGCTGGTAGAACAATTGGTTCACGTTCACTACCATCATAGTTGTCTTGATAGTCAATTGTATCTTTATTAATATCTCGTACAAGTTCCATCGAAATCTTAGACATTTTAGCTTCCGTATAACGCATTGCTGCTGCCGAGTCACCATCAACAGACCCAAAGTTTCCGTGTCCGTCAATTAGCATATAGCGGAAACTAAAATCTTGCGCCATCCGTACCATTGTTTCATATACGGCTGAATCACCATGGGGGTGGTACTTACCGATAACTTCTCCAACGATACGTGCTGATTTTTTATATGCTTTATCAGACGTCATCCCTAGCTCATTCATCGCAAATAAAATACGACGGTGCACCGGTTTTAAGCCATCACGAACATCAGGAAGCGCACGACTGACGATAACACTCATCGCATAATCCATAAATGAGGACTGCATTTCTGTACTAATATTCCTTGCTTTTACTCTTGGTTGATCTTGCTCAGCCATTACTTTAAACCTCCATCTTCAAGCCTATATATCAAGATTTTGCACATATTGCGCGTTCTCTTGAATAAAATCACGGCGTGGTTCTACACGGTCACCCATTAATATTTCAAAAACTTCATCAGCTTTTATCGCATCTTCTAGCGTAACTTGAAGAACCGTTCTGTATTCTGGATCCATTGTTGTTTCCCAAAGTTGTGTTGGGTTCATTTCACCTAACCCCTTATAACGCTGAATCCCAAGTTTATCTTTATTAGGAATTTCTTTTAGTGCCTCTTCCAATTCTTTATCTGTATAAACATAACTTACTTCTTTCCCTTGGCTCAGTTTATAAAGTGGTGGTTGAGCTATATAAACATAGCCATTTTCAATTAACGGGCGCATATAACGATAGAAGAACGTTAAAATTAATGTTCGAATATGGGCACCATCGACATCGGCATCTGTCATAATAATAATTTTATGGTAACGAGCTTTCTCAATGTTAAACTCATCACCAATTCCCGTACCAAACGCAGTAATCATTGCACGAATCTCATTATTAGCAAGGATCTTGTCTAATCTTGCCTTTTCAACATTAATAATTTTTCCACGTAGAGGTAAAATAGCTTGAAAATGACGATCTCTCCCTTGCTTCGCCGAACCACCAGCTGAATCTCCCTCAACGATATATATTTCACTAATAGATGCATCTTTTGAAGAACAATCGGCTAATTTCCCTGGGAGGGAGCTAACTTCTAAAGCACTTTTTCTTCTTGTTAATTCACGTGCTTTTTTGGCCGCTTCTCTAGCTCTCGATGCCATTAGTCCTTTTTCGACAATTTTTTTAGCTACTTGAGGGTTCTCAATTAGGAAACGTGAGAAATGTTCACTAAAAAGAGAATCCGTAATGGTTCTTGCTTCGCTATTTCCTAATTTTGTTTTCGTCTGCCCTTCAAATTGCGGGTCAGGGATTTTCACAGAGATAATCGCCGTTAATCCTTCACGAACATCTTCTCCGGATAAATTAGGATCAGCTTCTTTAAATAAATTGTTTTTCCGCGCATAGTCATTAATTACTCGCGTTAAACCAGTCTTAAAACCCGATTCATGAGTTCCACCCTCATGAGTGTTGATGTTATTAGCGAACGAATAAATATTACTTGTGTAGCTGTCATTGTATTGAACAGCTACTTCAACAGTTAAGCCTTCTTTTTCACTCTCAATATGAATTGGCTCATCGTGTAATACTTCTCTTGAACGGTTAAGATGCTCTACAAATGAGCCAATCCCACCTTCGTAAAAATAGGTCGCTTCCTTCCCATCCTCACGCTTGTCCGTAATGATAATCGTTAATCCTTTATTTAAAAACGCCAACTCACGAAGACGAGATGCAAGTGTGTCATATTCATAAACCGTTGTTTCTTTGAAAATGTCAGTATCTGGTTTAAAGTGAATGATCGTTCCTCGTTTTTCCGTTTCACCAATCACCTCTAAATCAGCTGCAGGTACACCTTGATGATACTTTTGGTAATGGATTTTCCCTTCACGGTGTACTTCTATTTCCAAGGTTGTTGAAAGAGCATTTACAACCGATGCACCTACACCGTGTAATCCCCCAGAAACTTTATATCCGCCGCCACCAAATTTACCACCAGCATGAAGTACAGTCATAATTACTTCAACAGCTGGACGTCCCATTTTCTCATGAATTCCAACAGGAACACCACGGCCATTGTCTTCAACTGTAATGCTATTATCTTCTTCAATGATGACTTTGATCGTATCGCAATAACCAGCCATCGCCTCATCAATACTATTATCAACGATTTCCCATACTAAATGATGCAAGCCACGTGCACTTGTTGATCCAATATACATACCAGGGCGTTTCCGAACAGCTTCTAACCCTTCTAAGACTTGAATTTGACTCTCGTCGTAAGACTGTTGTGTTGAATGTTGTTCATTCGTCACTCTGTTCACCTTCATTCTTCAATATCGATCTATTAGAAATTAGATAAAAAGGAATGTCACTCCCTTTTATCAAATCTTGAACACTCTATTTTACCACCTGTTTATATGAAAATCTATTAAGGGTCAACCTCGTCTTCTTTTTCTAGATGCATATCGATGATCGCCTTCCCTAGGGCTCTTCGGTTTAACGTTAAAGAAGACACTGGTGAATAATAAATTTCTTCATTTGTTACAACAATTGATTTAATATAATCAGCCGAAATAACAGTTTTCGTTTTCCGCTTTTCTTCTTCTTTTAGATACGTGTCTGTTATTGATGATGATTCTTTAGCATCAATATTTAAAATGGTAATAATATCTTTAGACCTAATAATGACATCTCCACCTAAATGCATAAACACAATGTTTCACCGCCTCAGTTATTGAGTAGTAATCGTTCCGTCTGAAACATGGAAAATAGTCGCTTGATTCAACGTTTGTTGATCAATCCCACTCACATTTGTCGTTGTAACAAATGTTTGTACACGGTTTTGAATGGTATGAAGAAGGTGGGACTGACGATAATCATCCAATTCAGATAACACATCATCAAGAAGTAAAATTGGATATTCACCAATCTCCGAATAAATTAATTCTATTTCGGCTAACTTAAGTGAAAGTGCGGTTGTTCTTTGCTGGCCTTGAGAACCATACGTCTGAACATCTCGACCATTAATAGAGAAACTAAGGTCATCTCGATGAGGTCCAAACAACGTCACTCCTCTTTGAATTTCTCGTGTTCGTTGTTTTTCATACGTTTGATAGAATTCTTCTTTTATTTTCGACAAATCCATCGCTTCTGATACGTCAGCTGAAGATTCGTACCGGATCTCTAGCTTTTCTTTCCCTCTGCTAATATCATAATGGATTTGTTCGGCCCATTTTTGAAGACGTTTCATAAATCCATACCTTCGTATCGTCACTTCTGCAGCTAACATAATCATCTGGTCGGTTAAAATATCTAACATCTCTTTTGAACCCTTACCAATTTGAAGAGTTTTTAATAGATGGTTACGTTGTTTTAGAACTTTTTGATATACCCCTAAGTGGTGGAGATAAATACGACTAATTTGACCAAGCTCCATATCAAGAAATCTTCTTCGGATTTGAGGACTACCTTTAACAAGATTTAAATCTTCAGGTGCAAACATAACCACATTTGCTGCACCTACATATTCACTAAGTCTTTTTTGCTCGATTCCATTTACTTTTCCCTTCTTGCCTTGCATTGAAAGAATCAGTTCAATCTCAAGCTTATTTGACTTTTTGGCTATTTCCCCATGAATTCGTGCAAATTCCTCTCCCCAACCAATCAACTCTTTATCTTTAGATGTTCGATGGGATTTGGCCAGTGCTAATACGAAGATGGCCTCAAGAATATTGGTTTTCCCTTGTGCATTTTCTCCTAAAAATACATTAATTTGGCGATTAAATGTAACTTCCACTTTTTTATAGTTACGGTATTGGCGTAGAGTAAGCTGATTCAGATACAAAAGGGATTCCCCCTAATTCGCGACAATTTGATATTTTTCTCCATCTTCAAGAGTTATAATATCACCTGGTACAAGCTTTTTACCTCGGCGATTTTCTTCCTCTTCGTTCACATAAACAACATGCTCAGAAAGATACCACTTAGCCATCCCACCTGTATCAATTACGCCTACTTCTTTAAGCATCTGCCCTAGTGTTATGTAAGCTGTTGAAATGACGACTTCATTCACATTTACCACTCTCTCTATTTTAAATATATATTTTTAAAAAATAATAACCTGCGCTGCCATCGTTTCAAATGATAAGTACTTGTGACAGCGAGTCATGAATCGCCTCATGCAGCAAAGTGAAGACAGCAAATCATACGTGAGTTGCTGTCTCTTTTATCCGTTAATTCAATTATCCTTCTCTATATTGTACTAAACGAGCGCATGCAAGCCAAGTCCTATTCGCAAGCCAGGAAAAAAGGTTGATTTTAGAGGTCACTAAAAAAGATCGATTTTCAGTGACCTGCGCTTTTCATTTTCTTTACTTGGCTCTTTAGTTTAATACGTACGCACAGGCGAAAATAAGTGTAAATAGTGATCGTGTTCAATTGGACGAATGACAAACGGACTCATTGCTCCAGTAAAAATAATTTTAACTTCTTCACTATCAATAACTTTTAGAGCATCGATAATATTTTTCCCATTAAAGGAAATTCTCATCTCCTCGCCTTGCATTTGTGTCTCAATGTTCTCAGTTACTTTTCCTACTTCTGGAGAAACCGATGTAATCTCAACATTCCCTCCATCTAACGTTTTTAAATTAATGACATTATTTTTGCCTTCTCTAGATAATAATAACGCACGCTCAAGTGTTTGTAAGAACGGTTTTGTTTTTAGTTGTAAAGAAGTTTTTGTTTGAGTTGGAATCATGCTTTTTGTTACAGGATATTTCCCTTCAAGTAATCTCGAAAAGAATAAAAGATTTTTCATTTTGAACAAAACTTGATTTTCCGTTACAACTACGTCAACTAACTCATTCGAATCATCAATAATCTTGCTTAATTCATTCAAGCTCTTCCCGGGAATGACAACATTTGAGAACGATAGCGTTTCATCATTTTTTTCAATTGTCGCTTTCCTCATAGCGAGCCTATGACTATCTGTTGCAGTACAGATCAATTCACCTTCATCCGTTTCTAAGTTTACACCTGTCAACACCGGACGTGTTTCCTGAGTGGACACCGCAAAGACAGTTTGGCGAATCATATTTTTTAATATGTCTTGAGGGAGACGGAATAATAAGTCCTCCTCAAGTTGCGGCAGACGTGGGTACTCTTCTGGATCAAGTCCATTTAAGTTGAAAACAGATGATGCGGACCGTATTGTTGCAGCAAATTGATCTTGAACAATTAATTCAACATCTTGACCAGGAAGTTTCTTTACGATTTCAGCAAAAAAACGAGCTTGTAAAACAATGCTACCCTTTTCTTGTATTCTAACGATTTCAGTTCCTTCTTCTTCCTTCGGGATGAATACTTCAATTGACACATCAGAATCACTACCAGTCAGAGTTAATCCCTCTTCATGTGCAACAATTTTAATTCCTGTCAGGATAGGAATAGTTGTTCTTGATGAAACAGCTTTTGCTACATTTTGAACATCATGAACAAAACGATCACGATTAATAGAAAAACGCATATCAAAACTCCTTAATTATTATAGTTATGTTTTTAAAGAAATAGTAATAATAGTAATAGGGGCTGTGAATATGTGGATAACTGGATGTAGTAAGTAAAATACCAGCCTATTCACATGTTAGTAATGTGTTAATAGGCTGGTTCCATTTATTCACACTGTACACAGGTTCTAATTTCTACTAGAATAGTCTACTTTCGTAATAAATCCATTAATTCTTGTACTTTCTCTTGAAGTTCTTGATCAGTTGCAAGTAATTTTGAGATTTTTTCGTGTGCGTGTATGACGGTCGTATGATCGCGTCCGCCAAATTCGCTTCCGATCTTCGGCAGAGAAGCATCAGTTAACTCTCTCGATAAATACATAGCTATTTGTCTTGGGAAAGCAACTGATTTCGTTCGTTTCTTCGCTTTGAAATCTTCCAATTTCACATGATAGTGTTCGCCTACTAACTTTTGTATGTCAATAATCGTCAGTATTTTAGGCTTAGAGTTAGGAATGATATCTTTAAGTGCTTCTGCTGCTAAATCAGCATTCATATCTTGGTTAATTAAGGATGAATAGGCAACGACACGAATTAGCGCTCCCTCTAATTCCCTAATATTTGTATCTATTTGATTGGCAATATAAAGCATAACTTCATTAGGAATATCAAGGTTCTCAGCTTTAGCTTTTTTGCGTAAGATCGCAATTCTTGTTTCGAGATCAGGAGGTGTAATATCCGTAATCAAGCCCCATTCAAATCGCGAACGCAATCTGTCTTCTAGTGTTGGAATTTCCTTTGGTGGCCGATCACTAGAAATAACGATTTGTTTCGATTCTTCATGTAATGCATTAAATGTATGGAAAAATTCTTCTTGGGTTTGTTCTTTTCCAGCTAAGAACTGAATATCATCAATGAGAAGAACGTCTACATTTCGATATTTATTGCGAAAATGTACAGCTTTATTGTCACGAATCGAGTTAATAAACTCATTTGTAAATTTTTCTGATGATAAATAGACAACTTTCGCATTTGGATTGTGGTCCATTACATAATGACCAATGGCGTGCATTAAATGGGTTTTGCCAAGACCAACTCCACCATAAATAAACAGTGGATTATATGCTTTTGCTGGAGCTTCTGCAACAGCAAGTGAAGCGGCGTGAGCAAATCGGTTCCCTGACCCAATGACAAAAGTATCAAACATATATTTATCGTTTAACATCGTTTTTGACATATTAACTGATGTCACTTCTTGCTTTTCTTGCTTTTTGGGGACAGGTTCTGGAATGAAGTCTTCTTCCATTTCATGTTGAGGGATAACAAATTTGGGTTTAAGACGTGTTCCTGTCAATTGCTCAATTGTTTCAGAGGTTAACTCTGCATAATGGTCTTCAAGCCAATCACGTGCAAATTCGTTCGGTGCAGTTATGACAATCGTGTCGTTTTGAATATCGTTTGCTTTCGTGGCCTTTAACCATGTTTCGAAACTAGGTTTGCTGACCTTTTTTTCAATTTCAGCAAGTGCCTGTTCCCATAAGTCATGGATATTCTCCAAAAGTTTCCCCCTCCTTCTTTCTGAAATAACGAACAGTTATCCACCTCCTTGTCGAACTTTTGTACAAGGAGGTGGATACAGTCGAATAAATATACATTCACACGCGTTTGTGTAAAATTTATAATATAGTAGAAAAACGTCTAAATGTGAGTTTTGAACAGGTTGTGGAGAACTGTATTCACACAAGATAAAAGATGTCCACAATGTTACCCACAGACTGTGGACAAAAATAAATGTAAAATACTTGTCCACGAGTGAAAACAATTCAATCATAGCAAAAAAAGTGCACAGTCGCAATGGTTTGTTGTATTTATCCACATAATACTGCATGTTGTGTCTATAAATTATCCACAGTACAAGATATGTGTGTAACTTGTCGATAAAATTGGGGAGAGGTCGAAAAATGTCTAATGATACTTATCCACAGGTTGGTGGTTGGGAAGTTGAATTAAGTTGTAGAACTGTAAAGAGAGCCTAGATGAACTTTGTAAGGTGGCGTTAATTGATCTATTTTAGAAAAGTTGTTTAGTTATTTCATATAGATAAGTGTTTCAAAAAAGAAATATTCGCTTTGAATATATTTTTAACGTTAATTAAGAGGGAGTGTTGGTTTTGCTCTTTGCTTAAGAAGGTGCGTGAATAGGGAGATAAATCAAAGAGGCATTGGCTTCACTCGTTGCGACGTAGTTATTCGAAAAGGAAAAACGTCTTTTCGAATAAATAGGAAGGTAAATCAAGGGGGCATTGGCTTCACTCGTTGCGCGTAAAGTGGAAAAGAACACTCCTCTTTACTTAAGAGCTTGCAACGGCTTCGCTCAATGCGAAGTAGTTATTCGAAAAGGAAAAACGTCTTTTCGAATAACTACTTCTTGACAAGTGGGGTGTCGTTTCTTATAATTTACAAGAATGTCTTTTAGATAAGTTAATCCTCAGGGAGGTGTTATAGATGGGAAAACCAACATTTCAACCGAATAATCGTAAGCGTAAAAAGGTACACGGTTTCCGTGCACGTATGAGCACAAAAAATGGCCGTAAAGTATTAGCTCGTCGTCGTCGTAAGGGAAGAAAAGTATTATCTGCATAGGCCACTGAATGTCAGTGGTCTTTTTCTTCTTTATATAGAGATCTATATGACTGATTAGTGGATGAGAACGATGTCAGATAAAAAAAGTTCTTGTTTGTTAAGGAGTGTAAAAGATTGAAAAAAGAGCAACGGATTAAAAAAAACGATGAGTTTTCACAAGTATTTAAAAAAGGACATTCCGTTGCAAACCGTCAGTTTGTTCTTTATTCGTTACCAAAAGAAGGACAATCTTCATTTAGACTTGGACTTTCTGTTAGCAAAAAAGTAGGGAATGCCGTAACACGAAATCAAGTGAAACGATACATTCGTGAAGTATTTCGTTTAAAGGAAGAAATGATTCATAGAAGTGCAGATTATGTTGTCATTGCTAGAAAACCTGCTGCTACAATGAATTTTCATGAAGTGGAGCAAAGTTTGCTGCATGTATTAAGGAAAGCACGTGTTTTTAAAAATACAAAACGTGTGTAAAGTTGAATGATTCAAAATGGTTTATTTTTGTTGGATAAGCCTTTCATATATATAATTAAGAAGTGAATGAGGAACAAGGAGGAGAATACGTGCTGAAAAAATTTGGTTTGGTTACCTTGATGGTGGGACTTCTTGTTGTAATGACAGGTTGTTTTAATATTGAAGAACCAATTACTAAGGATAGTACTGGTTTTTGGGATTCATATTTTGTTTATCCATTATCATGGCTAATCATTTATTTTGCTGAACTTTTTAATGAAAATTTTGGACTATCGATTGTAGTAGTTACGATTTTATTACGTATATTACTTTTACCTTTAATGATTAAACAGACAAAGAGTGCAAAAGCGATGCAAGCAATCCAACCGGAAATGGCTAAGCTTCGTGAAAAATATAGTGCAAAAGATCAAAAGACGCAACAAAAGCTTCAACAAGAGATGATGGCAATGTTCCAAGAACATGGTGTCAATCCGTTAGCTGGTTGTTTGCCATTGTTCATTCAAATGCCAATTTTACTTGCATTTTATCATGCAATTATGCGAACTGGAGAAATTGGTAATCATCCATTCTTATGGTTTGAATTAGGTACACCAGATCCAATTTTCTTACTTCCTATTATTGCGGGGGCGACAACTTTCATTCAACAAAAGATGATGATGGTGACAGACAACCCGCAAATGAAAATCTTATTATATGTAATGCCAATTATGATCTTCGTATTTGCGATCTTTTTCCCAGCAGCTCTTACGCTATATTGGGTAGTAGGGAATTTGTTCATGATTACTCAAACCTATTTCATTACAGGACCAAATGTCGGGAAAGCTAAGACGGCTGAGCCAAAAACGGGAGGTAAAAAGAAGTGACCTATTTAACCGTATTAGGAAAAACAGTTGATGAGGCTATTGCAAAAGCAATAAATGAGTTGCAGACAACAAGAGAGAAACTTTCATACCGTGTCATTGAGGAGCCGAAAAAAGGTTTTTTAGGTATTATTGGTTCAAAGCCTGCAAAAATTGAAGCCCATGTTCTACCTGATCCGGTTGAATTAGCGCAAAACTTCTTAGAAAAAACGGTTACGCTCATGGGTCACGAAACAACGATTACAAAAACAGTCTCTAATAAGAGAATTTTATTTGAACTAGCTAGTTCAAATGATAGTGGTCGTTTAATTGGAAAAAGGGGTCAGACTCTTGAATCTCTTGAATACTTGACGAACCTCGTTTGTAATCGTGGAGATCAATCGTATACACGTCTTGAGCTTGATATTGGAAACTACCGTGAGCGACGTAAACAAACTCTAAAGCAACTTGCTTTGAGAGTTGCGAGTAAAGTAAAAGAATCAAAGCAGCCTATGCCTTTGGAACCAATGAATGCCCTCGAACGAAAACTTGTTCATGAAACAATTAAGTCTGTTCACGGTGTTGGGACGGAATCAAAAGGAAAAGGGGTAAACCGACATATTGTCGTTTTGCCAGTGAAGTAGAAAGAAAATCCTCTATCTCGATGGTAGGGGGTTTTTTAGCATACTATAAGTAGCGAGTGAAACAGTTACACGTGATGGTGAGAGCGATTGCTACCTATTTGACTCAAACCTTAAAGTCTAAAATAGCATTTCAAAAATAGCTGTGATATTCTAAGGTTTTAGATATTGTTCCCAAAGGGCGCTTTTCCCTTTGGGAACAATATCGGAGCAATGAGTGGAACCACTGCAAGGTTTTAAGCGATTTATGAGTGGGTTTCTCATAAATTGCGCGCAGTGAGAGAAGCCATTGCATCATCAGTGAGTAAACGGAATTTTAATTATCCCAAAGGGCGCTTTTCCCTTTGGGAACAATATCGGAGCAACTACTTTTTTAGAAAGTAAGGATTCTATGCTATATAGAAAGTGAAAAAAGTCGATACTATTTATGAATAGTATGTGCAATAGATTAGTTGCGTGGAATGTAGAACGGGAGAGGAGTGAACGAAATGGAATTTGATACAATAGCAGCAATTTCTACTGCTCTTGGCGAAGGGGCAATTGGGATTGTGCGATTAAGCGGTGACGACGCTATTTTGATTGCGGATCAATTATATAAAGGGAAAGAGCCGCTCTCGCAAGTTCCATCTCATACAATTGTCTATGGTCATATCATCGACTTGGCTTCAAATGAACGAGTAGAAGAAGCGATGGTATCGGTTATGCGCGCGCCAAAAACGTTTACGCGTGAAGATGTTGTTGAGATTAACTGTCATGGTGGACTGCTTTCTGTGAATCGAGTTCTTAAGTTAGCACTAAGACATGGTGCTAGATTAGCTGAACCAGGAGAGTTTACGAAGCGTGCTTTTTTAAATGGAAGAATCGATCTTTCGCAAGCTGAAGGGGTAATTGATTTAATTCGAGCGAAAACGGATCGTGCGATGAATGTTGCACTAAATCAAGTAGATGGCCGGTTATCGAAGAAACTTGCAACTTTGCGCCAAGCGTTACTTGAGACGGTAGCACATGTAGAAGTTAATATTGATTATCCTGAATATGATGCTGAAGTAATGACGCATCGTATTTTACAAGAAAAAGCGATATTTGTAATAGAGGAAATTGATCAACTGTTAGGAACAGCTGCGCAAGGAAAGATTTTACGTGAAGGGATTTCTACTGTTATTATCGGTCGTCCAAACGTAGGGAAATCATCACTATTAAATAGTTTGGTTCATGAAAATAAAGCAATTGTTACTGATGTTGCTGGGACAACACGAGATATCATAGAAGAATATGTTAATGTAAAAGGAATACCACTCAGGTTAGTTGATACGGCAGGTATTCGTGAGACGGAAGATCTCGTTGAACGAATCGGTGTGGAGCGTTCAAGAGAAGTTCTAAAAAAAGCAGATCTCATTCTTTTGGTGTTAAACTATGGAGAAGAATTGTCTCCAGAAGATGAAGCTCTTTTTGAAGCGGTCGAAAAAATGAATGTGATTGTCATCGTTAATAAGACCGATATTGAAAAGAAGATTGATTTAGAAAAAGTAAAGAGCCTCGCTCGAAGTAATCCTCTAGTCACGACATCACTGCTACATGATGAAGGAGTAGAGCAGTTAGAACAAGCCATTGCAGATCTATTTTTTGAAGGTGAAATTGAAGGCGCTGATGTCACATATGTTTCAAATACTAGACATATTGCCCTGTTAGAACAAGCAAAGGCAACGATCCAAGATGCCGTAGCTGCAATTGAAATGGACGTTCCAATTGATTTAATTCAAATAGATGTCACAAGAACTTGGGAACTATTAGGTGAAATCATTGGCGACAGTGTGCAAGAAAGCCTAATTGACCAGCTCTTCTCTCAGTTTTGCTTAGGAAAGTAGCCTGATTATAAAAAGGTCGAACTTTACCTTTTTATAATCAGGCGTAGCAATGAGCGGAGCCGCCGTAATCCCTTAAGCCTTTTGGGCACTCTTCCCCGAAAGGCGCACGGCGAGAGAAGCCATTGCCACATCTCGATGAATGCAAGGAATAAGGGTGAAAAAGCTCTAAGTAACTACTTGGAATTGAAGAAATAACGGAGCCGCTGTAAGCCTTTTGTGAGACCTTTTTTGAAAGCGAAGGATTCTCACAAGGGTAGATTGAGCCACATTCCCAGGAAATAATGAGAAGTTGTACTGGTTTCAAGAGTGTAAAACAAATACATGAATACAATACTCACTATTTTTGAGTATTTCTAATAAGGAGGTTAGAGTTATGAGTTATGATGGTGGACAGTTTGATGTCATTGTTGTTGGTGCTGGTCATGCAGGGGTAGAAGCAGGTCTTGCATCAGCGAGAATGGGAGCTAAAACATTAATGTTGACACTGAACTTAGATGCAGTTGCTTATATGCCGTGCAACCCTTCTGTAGGTGGACCGGCAAAAGGAATTGTTGTAAGAGAAATTGATGCATTAGGTGGTGAGATGGCACGCAATATTGATAAGACACATATCCAAATGAGAATGCTGAATACAGGGAAGGGCCCTGCCGTTCGTGCATTGCGTGCACAGGCTGATAAGTATCTCTATCAACATGAAATGAAAAAAACGATCGAGGAAAATGAAAATTTATTACTCCGCCAAGGGTTGGTTGAACGACTGATTGTTGAAGATGGTGTTTGTAAGGGAGTAATTACAAATACAGGAGCCCGGTATCATGCCAAAGCAGTTGTTATTACGACTGGTACTTACTTAAGAGGGAAAATTATTATTGGTGACTTGGCGTACGAGAGTGGCCCTAATAATATGCAGCCATCTGTGCAGCTCTCATACCATTTAAAAGAACTTGGTTTTGATATGGTGCGCTTTAAAACAGGGACACCCCCTCGTGTCAATGGGAGTACGATTGATTATGACCAAACAGAAATTCAACCAGGTGATGACAAGCCACGTGCTTTTTCATTCGAAACGACAAAGTATATTACTGATCAATTGCCTTGTTGGTTAACGTATACGAGTGAGGATACACACCAAATTATTAATAATAACTTGAGCCGTTCCCCTATGTATTCAGGGATGATCGAAGGGACAGGACCACGTTATTGTCCGTCGATTGAAGATAAAATTGTCCGTTTTAATGATAAACCGCGACACCAAATTTTTCTTGAACCTGAAGGAAGAAATACATCTGAGGTATACGTGCAAGGCTTATCAACAAGCTTGCCAGAGGATGTGCAGTTAGAAATTTTGAAGTCTGTTCCTGGATTGCAAAACGTACGAATGATGCGTCCTGGATATGCGATTGAATACGATTCAATTGTTCCGACTCAGTTATGGCCGACCCTTGAAACAAAGAAGGTGCCAGGTTTATTTACTGCAGGTCAAATTAATGGAACATCTGGATATGAAGAGGCTGCTGGACAAGGAATTATGGCAGGAATTAATGCAGCAAGAGCTGCACAAGGAAGAGAAGGAATTATTCTTGACCGCTCCGAAGCCTATATTGGTGTCTTAATTGATGACTTAGTAACGAAAGGGACAAATGAGCCGTACCGTCTACTTACATCGCGTGCAGAGTATCGTTTGCTTCTGCGGCATGACAATGCAGACTTACGCTTAACGGGAATAGGTTATGACATTGGGTTAATTCCACAAGAACGTTATGATCGTTTCTTGCAGAAAAAAGAACAAATTACAGTCGAAAAGAAGCGACTAGAAGGAATTATTGTGAAGCCTTCAACAGAATTAAATCGTATATTAGAGAAGACAGGTTCAGTTCCTCTGCAAGAGGCAGTTCGTGCAACGATGTTGTTGAAACGACCACAATTAACATATGAAGATGTGGCACAAGTCATTGAGGCGCCAATTGAACCAATTTCTGATGATGTAGCAGAGCAAGTTGAAATACAAGTGAAATACGAAGGTTATATTGAAAAGCAACTTCAACAAGTCGAGCGTTCGAAGAAGATGGAGAACAAAAAAATTCCTGAGAATCTTGATTACTTTGCTATTAATGGATTGGCTACTGAAGCAAAGCAAAAATTGTCTCAAGTACGCCCGCTTTCTGTTGCTCAAGCATCAAGGGTATCTGGTGTAAACCCTGCAGATATTTCGATTTTACTTGTATACCTTGAGCAAGGAAGATTAGCAAAAACTCAATGAAAATAGGCGACTTACTTAGTATCAGGCTGTCATTTTGTTACGTGAAAAAAGCAGCCGATAATTCAGTAAGTCCCGTTATACATATGGAAGTAAATCAAAAAGAATGACAGTAACCTTTTGATTTACAATTACTTCTGAAGATGGAGAGTTGTTATGAGTAAAAAACAATTTAATGCTCTTTTAGAGGAAAAGGGAATTACGTTAACACCAAAGCAAACAGAGCAATTTCAACTTTATTATCAACTTCTTGTTGAGTGGAATGAAAAGATGAATTTGACTGCGATAACAGAGGAAGATGATGTGTATTTAAAACATTTCTATGACTCACTTACTGCTAGTTTTTATTTTGACTTTCAGGAAGGACAACGATTAATTGATGTGGGAGCTGGGGCTGGTTTTCCAAGCATTCCATTAAAGATCCTTTATCCAACCATTCATGTTAGCATCGTTGATTCCTTAAAGAAACGAATTCATTTTCTAGAGCATTTAGCAAGTGAATTAGGATTAGAAGGAGTTTCATTCTTTCATGATCGTGCAGAGACGTTTGGTCAAAATAAAGATCATCGTGAAAAGTATGATGTGGTGACTGCACGGGCTGTTGCACGCCTCTCGGTTCTTTCAGAGTTATGCCTGCCGCTCGCAAAAGTGAACGGACACTTTATTGCGATGAAGGGTGCAGGCGCGCAAGACGAGTTGAATGATGCAAAAAAAGCAATTAAGTTATTAGGTGGGACCGTTATAGGAGATGATTCATTTACTTTGCCACTTGAAGAAAGTGAACGACATATTGTCCATGTTTCTAAAGAAAAACCTACTCCTAAAAAATATCCAAGAAAGCCAGGAACACCAAACAAGATGCCTTTGTAGGTTTTGTTTCACGTGGAACAAACTTTCGCTTTGGAAATAAATAAGCATGTTCAAAATAACGCTCATTGTTTCGTTGGACATGCTCATTATTAAAATTATGTAGGGGAAAACCTGTTTAATGGATTAACTTTTACTTGACGCTGTAATGTGCTCAGGATATAAATGAAATAGGTACAAAAGAAGGACTCTAGCAACGGGTGTCGAATCTAGTAAAGACGGTTACTATCAGAAGGTGGTGTCAGGCGATGAAGCAACCGTTTTCACGCCTTTTTGGCTTTAGTGACAAGCAGGCAGAGGTTGAAGTTAGTGGAAACGAAGAAGTAAGTGAAGTGCACAGTAATGAAGAAGTTAAAGAAGTTAATATTTCAGATATAGTTCCAAACCGGTTCCAGCCGCGTACCGTATTTGATGAGGAACGAATTGAAGAGTTAGCTCAGACAATACGAACACATGGGGTTATTCAGCCTATTGTTGTACGTGAGCGAGATGGAAAATTTGAGATCATTGCTGGTGAGCGCAGATGGCGAGCGGTCACGAAATTAGGGTGGGAAACTATTCCTGCTTTAGTGAAAGAATTTAATGATTCTCAAACCGCTTCAATTGCTTTAATAGAAAACCTTCAAAGGGAAGGATTAACAGCAATTGAGGAGGCTGTTGCCTATGCAAAGTTGATTGAATTGCATGGGTTAACGCAAGAAAGTCTAGCTCAAAGATTAGGGAAAGGTCAGTCAACTGTTGCCAATAAGTTGCGGTTGCTGCATTTACCAGAACCTGTGCACCAGGCGATTTTGGAACGTCATATTTCTGAACGTCATGCTCGTGCCTTACTCACGTTAAAAAATGAAGAATTACAATTGAAAGTGCTAGAAGAAATAGTAGAAAAGCATCTTAATGTAAAGCAAACTGAAGAACGGGTTAAATTTATACTAGAAGGACAACCGAATCAAAAAAAGAAGCCAACTCGAAAGTCTTATTCAAAAGATATGCGTATTGCTATGAATACAATCCGTCAATCAGTTGATATGGTATTGAAAAGTGGTTTGCACGTGGATACTGATGAAGAGGAGCATGATGAATTTTATCAGTTTACGATTCGGATCCCTAAGAAATAATCTATCAATATGATAGGTTATTTTTTTTAGTGACTAATGATATGAAGAAATTGTAGAAAGCAAAGGAAAAAATGATAAAAACGAATTATGAAAATTGTGTTAAAATAAAAGACATGTTCGAGTTTTGAATGGAAAGTAGGTGACAGCGTGGCCAAAATCATTGCTGTAGCAAATCAAAAAGGTGGCGTCGGCAAAACGACGACGGCTGTCAATTTAAGTGCTTGCTTAGCGCATATTGGTAAAAAAGTTTTGCTTGTTGACATTGATCCACAAGGGAATGCAACAAGTGGAGTAGGTGTTGAAAAAGGTGATGTTGATGAGTGTGTTTATGACATTCTTGTTGAAGATGTTGAAGCTTCCAAAGTAATTAAGTCAACATCTGTGGAACGCTTAGATGTTTTACCTTCAACCATTCAATTATCGGGAGCGGAGATTGAACTCGTTCCAACTATTTCGCGTGAAGTCCGTTTAAAGAGAGCTTTAACAAGTGTCGCTGCAAATTATGATTATATATTTATAGATTGTCCACCTTCTTTAGGGTTATTGACAATTAACGCACTAACAGCATCAGATTCTGTTTTAATCCCTGTTCAATGTGAATATTACGCACTTGAAGGATTGAGTCAGCTGTTAAATACAGTTCGTCTTGTACAAAAGCATTTAAATACAACCCTTGAAATTGAAGGTGTGTTGCTTACGATGCTAGATGCACGGACAAACCTTGGAATTCAGGTAATTGATGAAGTGAAAAAATACTTTCGTGAAAAAGTTTTTGATACAATTATTCCAAGAAATGTTCGTTTAGGAGAAGCTCCAAGTCATGGTGAGCCGATTATTACGTATGACGCTAAATCAAGAGGAGCAGAGGTTTATTTAGAACTAGCAAAGGAAGTGGTAGCGAGTGGCGAAAGGGTTAGGTAAAGGGTTACAGGCATTTTTTCCTGATCATAGTGAAGATAGTCATGATAAAGTTGAGCAAATTGTTGTTACTGATCTGCGCTCAAATCCTTATCAACCTCGTAAAACATTTTCGGAAGAGGCTATTTGTGAACTTGCTGACTCCATTAAAGAACATGGGATTTTACAACCAATTATCGCAAGGAAAAGTATTAAAGGCTATGAAATTGTTGTAGGTGAGCGCAGGTTTCGGGCTGCTCAAAAAGCAGGATTAACGGAAGTACCGGTTGTTGTAAAAGAATTAGATGAGCAAAAAATGATAGAGTTAGCTCTTATTGAAAACATTCAACGTGAAGACTTAAATCCAATCGAGGAGGCAGTTGCTTATGAAAAGTTAATGGAACATCTCTCCATGACGCAAGAGCAACTAGCTGTTCGCTTAGGAAAAAGTCGACCTCACATAGCCAATCATTTACGATTATTAAACCTTCCAAATGTTGTTCAGCAATTCATTTCTGAAGGGGAATTGTCAATGGGGCATGGGCGTGCTTTGTTAGGATTAAAAGATAAGCAGACACTATCAGCATTAATAGAAAAGATTTTTAAAGAAAAGCTGAGTGTCCGTCAAGTGGAAGAAATGGTTAATCAGCTAAATGAAAGAGTTCCACGTGAAACAAAACGAAAAAAAGAGTCTCTTTCCCCATTTTTAAAAGAAAGACAAGATGTTCTTAGAACAAGGCTAGGAACGTCAGTAGCAATTAAACCAGGAAAGAAAAAAGGGAAGATTGAAATTGATTATTTCTCTGAAGAAGACCTTGAGCGGATTATACAACTATTAGAATCTGAGCATTCTACATAATAAACGGATGGTGAAAAGGGGGGACTCAAAGTACCTACCCAATAATCCTTATGAAGGACAGTTAATTGACTAACTGTAGAAAGTGAGGGCAATTGGGGGACTTTTTGAGTTGCCTTTTTTTGCTTTTAAAAAATGTTACAGATGAAAGGAAAATGTTCGAATGATTTATTTTGATCATGCTGCATCATCTTATCCAAAACCTAAGAAGGTCGCAGAAGCAATGTATGAGGCAGTATCAACATTCAGCGCGAACCCTGGTCGAGGTGGACATAAATTAGCAGAACAAGCTAAGGAAGCAATTGATTCAACTAGAAAAAAACTAGCCCATACTTTTGGGGCACCTGGGGGGAAGCATGTTTGGTTTTATCAAAATGCAACAATGGCATTAAATCAAGCATTGTTTGGCTATCCCTTTGAAGAAGGTGATCATGTCATTGCAACCATGTTTGAACATAATTCAGTGATACGTCCACTCGAGAAACTCATTTTTGAAAAAAAGATAAACGTTACCTATATTGAACCAAACGAAAAAGGACTTTTAACAGTAGAGCAATTTGAAGAAGCCCTTACAGATAGAACAAAAATGATTGCTGTTTCACATGCCTCAAATGTGACAGGAGCTGTTGTCCCAATTCGTGAGGTTTCTAATGTAGTGAAAAAGAAAGATATCGTTGTCTTACTTGATGCATCACAAACCGCCGGTACCATTGAGATTAATATGAGCGATGATGGAATTGATCTTTTAGCATTTGCAGGGCATAAGTCATTGCTAGGTCCTCAAGGGACAGGCGTACTCATATCGAAAGAGGATTATCAGTTGGAGCCTTTAGTAGTTGGCGGTACAGGTAGTTACTCAGAGCTCCTACATCAACCGTTAAAATGGCCAGATCGATATGAAGCAGGTACTCTAAATACACCTGGGATTGCAGGATTATCTGCTGGTATTGATGAGGTTCTTGAGATCGGTATTAAAAACATATGGTTCCATGAACAAACACTGATGAAACAATTTTTACAAGGTATAAACGAACTGAACGGATTTACCACATACGGCCCGGACGACATTTCACAGAGAGTAGCGGTTATTCCTTTTGAACTAGAAGGAGTGGAAAGTCATGAGCTAGCTATGATTTTGGACGAGCATTATCAAATTGCTGTTAGAGCAGGCATGCATTGTGCTCCAAAAGCCCACCACTCTTTACGAACAAGTGAGTCAGGGCTCATCCGAGTTAGTTTTGGTCCATACAATACAACAAAAGAAGTAGAGAGGTTATTAGAAGCATTACAAGAAATTAAACAAGCTTTTGAATAGATAAGGGGTAGGAGAATGGTTTTAACAGGAACACTTGTAAACGGATTAGCAATTATTATCGCATCACTAATTGGGTTGTTAGTTCGAAATATATCAGAACAAATGAAAACGACGACGATGCAAGCAATCGCACTTGCCGTTGTTATTTTAGGAATTGGGATGGCGTTAAAAAGTGAACAATTTCTAATCGTCATTGGAAGCCTTGTAATCGGTGGGATCATTGGTGAAAAGGTTGATTTGGAAGCTCGGCTTGCTCGTTTAGGAGCTTGGATTGAAACAAAAGTAGGAGCAAAAGAAGATGGGGCCATTGCAAAGGCGTTCGTCACAGCAACTTTAATCTATGTTGTCGGTGCAATGGCAATTCTAGGAGCGCTTGATAGTGGCTTACGTGGAGACCATTCTGTGTTATATACAAAGTCATTGCTTGATGGATTTTCAGCAATTATCTTTACTTCAACGTTAGGGTTAGGTGTGATTTTCTCTGCTATACCAGTTATCCTTTATCAAGGGGGGATTGCCTTACTAGCAACTCAAATCAACCAATTTGTGCCTGAATTACTCATGAATACTTTTATTGTTGAAATGACAGCTACAGGTGGTATTATGATTATTGCAATCGGGTTAAATATTTTAGGGATTTTGCAAGTTCGTGTTGCAAACTTATTACCGAGCATTGTTGTCGTAGCGGCATTTGTAACAGGTTTACACTATTTTGTTTAATAGAAAAGAGAGTGGGATAAAAAGGAAAAGCCTTTTTGTCCCACTCTTTGTATTTACATAGGTGTTTCGTTTTTTGAGCGTAAAAGAATTTGCGGCTTCATTCGTAATGATTGTAGGAGTGAAGGTGACACCTGTTTTTCAGGAAGAAGAGCATCTGTTGCACCAATTGTTTTTGCGATTGTATCAGCCATCTGCATCACTGTATGAAGACGTGTATTTTGCAAAACAAAGTATTCCATCATCCCACCTACGTTTACAATGCCAGTCATATGAATATCGCCAATGGAAGGTAGCTTTTTTTGAACAGCAGCACCTGGCTGCACAGGACCTTCTGCAAGTGTAATCTTGCCTACACTATTCATTCTACCAAGACAAGCATCGATGGCTAAAATAAAAGGACGTGAATGCTTCTCTTTTACTTCGGCTATCCGTTCTTCAAGATTAACAGCATGAACGGGTTTTTCTAATGTTCCATAGATGTGGAAACGTTTCAAGTTCATGCTCTCTAACTTTGAACCAATTAATGGGCCAAGTGAATCCCCAGTTGACCGATCAGTTCCAATACAGACAATGACGAGATCTCGTTTCACATGGACTTCAGTCATTTCATATAAATGCTTCGTTAACTGTTCGATTGCTGTATCTTCCTCCATATGAACTCGCATAGATGTATTCTTTTTTCCGAACAGACGATGGTTTGTACTCATAACATCGCCTCCTTTGCCATAGTAGTAACAGTATACGGAACTTTTTTCCTTTCTATACATACAAGAGGAAAAGAAGAGGTGAGGAGAGGATTTCGCATGTGGGTGAACGGCTTGAAATGGATGTTTCTCATTATTGGTACAATGATAGGTGCTGGCTATGCTTCTGGAAGAGAACTTTGGGAATTCTTCGGAGCAGAAAGTGGACTAGCAATTATTCTTTTTACTATTCTATTTACCGTTTCATGTAAAGTCATTATGACAATTAGCTATGAAAAAAAATCAACACACTATTTACCTGTCTTGCAAGTCCTTATGGGTACGCGTTTATCGAAAATCTATGATGTGATGATTATTATTTACTTGTTCTCAACGACTGTAATAATGCTAGCTGGGGGTGGAGCGACTCTTGAAGTTATTCATGTTCCTTACTGGCTCGGTACGTTGATTATTGGTGGTCTAGTTGTCATTTTATTTTTATGGGACACAAAAGGAATGACTTCTATGAATGCGTTCATTATTCCAATACTTATTGTGTTTTTAATTGCGATTTTATTGGCATTCCAATCGTTAAAAGGATTTCCGATCCAATTTAAAATAGATGCACAACACAATTGGCCATCTGCTTTAACATTTACCGCTCTTAATATTCTTCCATTAATTGCTATTCTCGGTGCTGTTGGTCATGAAGTAAAACATAAGGGGGAAATGTGGATCGCTTGTATAGGAAGTGGAGTCATCTTAGGTTCCATCTCGTTTCTTTACAACGAATCATTGTTACAAGTAGCCGGTGATATTATGCTATATGAAATTCCGCTCTTTGCAATTTTGAAACACTATCCTTATTATATGATGCTAATTATGTCGGCATTATTATGGCTTGCAATCTATACGACGGCAGCGGCCGGGGTGTTTGGATTGCTCTCGCGGATGAGAGCGTGGATAAAAGGGCCAGCATGGTTGTTAGCACTATTATTAATTGCCGTCATGGCTCCATTAACCACATTTGGTTTCTCAACGCTTATATCCGTTCTTTACCCATTGTACGGAGTATTAAACCTATTTGTACTAGCTTCACTACTTCTATACCCAATTTTTCATCATCGCGCTCTGTAGAGCTTATTCAAAAACGGTGTTTTTCCTTTTTGGAATGAATTGAAGATCAATATCCATTTTGATGCCTCGACTCATCTACGCTTCTTCGTGTATAATACAACAATAAAAGTGGTGTAGGGAAAAGGAGGCATCTTGCATGATCAATAAAGAGTTTGCACTCCATGATGTGGTAGAGATGAAGAAGCAACATCCTTGTGGTGAAAATCGTTGGAAAATTATCCGAATGGGCATGGATGTCAGGATTAAATGTCTCGGTTGTCAGCATAGCGTTATGCTCCCGCGTAAGGATTTTGCAAAGAAATTAAAGAAAGTACTAGAGCAGGCATCTGAATAACAGTGCAAGGCAATGAGGGAAGAAAACCTTCATTGCCTTGTCTTTTTTTATCGGAATCACTATAATTGGAAGGAATGCGCACTTATAAGTTTCGTCTGATCGTCCTCGATAATATTTTAATGATCGCAAGGACTTAATTGAAAATAAAAAAAGGAAGTGGATCTAGTGGCTTTAACAACTGGAATTGTTGGTTTGCCGAATGTAGGGAAATCAACATTGTTTAATGCAATTACACAAGCTGGAGCAGAATCAGCGAACTACCCATTTTGTACAATCGACCCAAATGTCGGGATCGTTGAGGTTCCTGATTATCGTTTGCAGAAGCTAACGGAATTAGTGGAACCGAAAAAAACGATCCCAACTGCGTTTGAATTTACGGATATTGCCGGAATTGTTGAAGGTGCTAGCAAAGGAGAAGGACTAGGAAATAAATTTCTTTCTCATATTCGCCAAGTAGACGCGATTTCTCATGTAGTTCGTTGCTTTGCTGATGATAACATTACCCATGTTTCAGGTGGGGTGAATCCATTACGTGATATTCAGGTTATTAATTTAGAATTAATTTTAGCAGATTTCGAATCAATTGAAAAAAGAATTACTCGTGTGGCAAAATTAGCAAAAGCAAAAGACAAAGAGGCAGTAGCTGAGTTAGAAGTATTAGAACTGCTACAAAATGCATTTGAAGAAGAAAAGCCAGCTCGTAGCATTGATTTTACAGACGAACAACAAAAGCTTGTGAAACAACTGCACTTGCTAACAAGCAAGCCAGTTTTATACGTAGCGAATGTCAGTGAAGAAGATTTGCTTTCTACTGAAGATAATGAGTACGTGAAGCAAGTGAAAGAGTTTGCTGCATCTGAAGGCAGTGAAGTGATTTTAGTTTGTGCGAAAATTGAATCAGAAATCGCCGAGCTTGAAGGCGATGAAAAGCAAATGTTTCTTGAGGAACTAGGAATTAAAGAATCCGGACTAGATCAACTAATTCGAGCGGCTTATGACTTATTAGGTCTACAAACATACTTCACAGCAGGTGTTCAAGAAGTAAGAGCCTGGACATTTAGAAAAGGAATCAAAGCACCTCAAGCAGCAGGAATTATCCACACAGACTTCGAACGCGGCTTCATCCGTGCAGAAGTAGTCTCCTACGAAGACCTAGTCGACGCCGGCTCAATGGCAATCGCAAAAGAAAGAGGAAAAGTACGCCTAGAAGGAAAAGAATACATCGTCCAAGATGGGGATGTCGTTCATTTTAGATTTAATGTATAAGAGAGCTATCTCAAAAAGGGTGACTTTCCCTTTTTGAGATAGCTCGAAGCAATGAGCGGAGCCGCCGTAATGTTTTAAGCCTTTTGAACGAA